>JAWWOY010000149.1:0-7892 GCA_033851195.1 Kribbellaceae bacterium
GGTTCGTTGCCGACGGCATACACGTGCCGGCCCCAGGCGGTCTTGCTGAGCACGAACCACAGCACCAGGAACAGCACCGCGGCGAGCACCATGCCCATGGTGAACTGGATCCGGCCGAACAGGAAGAGCGACGTACCGAGCCAGGTGAGCAGCCCGTTCGGCACCGGCCAGGTGGTGCCCTGGCTGTACAGGTTCGTCACCGCGGTCATCACTGCGAGCATCCCGAGCGTGACGATGAACGGCGGCAGCTTGATCCGGCTGACCAGCAGGCCCGACAGCGTGGCGACCAGTCCGCACGCCACGAACCCGACCGCCAGCGCGATCAGGCTCGGCAGGTGACCCGTGGTCAGCCGCGTCATCACCAACGTGCCGAACACCGCGATCGCCGCGTTCGCCAGATCGATGCCACCGGTGAGGATGACGAGTGTCTGGCCCAGCGCGAGCGTCGCGACGACGATCGACTGCTGCACGATGAAGGAGAAGTTGTCGATGCTCGCGAACGTGCTGGTGGCCAGTGAGAAGAAGACGATGGCGACGACCAGCGCGGCGGTCGGCCCGAGGACCGGATTTCGCGCGAACAGGTTCCGGGTCGCATCAGCGCGACTCACCCTGACCACATCCGTCGAGGTGGCTGCCGTGGACATCCGTCACCCCCAGCAGTTCTGCGCGCCCCAGGTGGTGTCCTTGGACGCCAGACCTGCGACCGGCTTGTCGGTGATCAGGGTCGCTCCGGTGTCGATGAAGCCGGCCGGCTTCTTGCCGGTCTTCGCGTACTCGATCACCGCGTTCACACCGTCCTCGGCCATCTTCTTCGGGAACTGCATGACCGTCCCGACCAGTTCCCCGGTCTTGACGTTCTGCACGCCCTGGCAGCCGCCGTCGATGCCGGCGACCAGCACCTTGCCGTCCAGGCCCTTCTCCTTGAGCGCCTGGTAGGCGCCGCGGGCCGCGGGCTCGTTGATGTTGTAGACGACGTTGACCTTGCTGCCGACCCGCTGCAACAGGTTCTCCATCGCCTGCTGCGCCTTGGTCTGGTCACCCTGGGTCAGCGCGCTGCCGATGATGTCCGGCGTTTTCAGCGGCAGGCCCATGCCCTCGAGGAACCCGTTGTGGCGCTGGACGCCGACGGTGGCGCTCGGGTCAAGGTCCATCATCACCAGTTGCGGCTTGGTGCTGCCGAGCCGCGCCTTCACGTACTGGCCGATCAGCTTGCCGGCCGTCTCGTTGTTGGTGGCGTACGTCGCGGCGACGGCGTTGGCCGGATCGGTCGCGGTGTCGAGCGCGATCACCACGACCCCCTTGTCCTGCGCCTGCTTGATCGCGCCGAGTACGCCGGCGGAGTTGCTCGGCGTGATCAGGATGCCCTTGACGCCCTGCTGGACCAGGTTCTCGATCGCGGTGACCTGGCCCTCGTTGTCGCCGTCGAACTTGCCGGCCAGCGCGATCACGGAGTCGCCCTGCGCCTGCGCCGCGGCCTTCGCCGATTCCCGCAGCTTGACGAAGTACGGATTCGTGTCCGTCTTGGTGACAAGGCCGATCTTGATCGGGCCGGAACTGCCGGTGTCACCGGAGGATCCCGGTCCGGACGTCTTCGACGTCGTACAGGCGCTGACGGCGAGTACTCCGGTGCAGACGAGCGCGGTCGCCACCACGGTGTGGCGACGGAAGGCTGGGGGCTTCATGGCTGGACCTCCTGCAGTTGGGGCTTCGATGCTGGTGCCGGCCTGGCGGACGGACATCATCGTCAAGCTAGGAGCGTAGGGGCCGCCTGGGAACCGTTTGCGCAAAAGATTGCGAAACGATGCATACGGCAGGCAGGATGCCCTCATGCCGGAAACCCGCCGTGCCCGCCTGGTCGATGTGGCCGAACTGGCGGGCGTGTCGATCAGCACCGTCTCGCACGTCCTGAACGGCACCCGGTTCGTCGCACCGGACACCCGGGAGCGGGTCCGGCACGCGCTGGAGTCGCTGGACTACGCGCCACCCGCACCGGTGGTGTCGAAACGGTCCGGACGCGCGCTGGGGCTGGCGATCACCGGCGCCTCCAACCCGTACTTCGGCGACCTGATCGCCGGGGTGGAGTCCGAGGCGAGCCGGGCCGGGTTCGCGCTGCTGCTCTGCGACACCCACGACGATGCCCAACTGGAGGCGAGTGCGGTGGCAGCGCTGCTCGCCCACAACGTCGAGGCGGTCATCCTCGCGCCGACGCCAGGCTGGGAGGACGCCACCCTGCCGGTGTTGCGCAAGCACCAGACGCCGTTCGTCCTGGTCGACCGGATGAGCGAGGTCCGCTGCGACCAGATCGGTACCGAGAACGAGTCGGTGGCGGCCGCCTTGGTGGAGCATCTGATCGACATCGGCCATCGACGGATCGGCATGCTCAGCGGGCTCGCCGGGTTGTCCACCACCAACGAGCGCCGGCGCGGGTACCGGCAGGCGCACGAGGCTGCCGGGCTGGCACTCGACGACACCCTGGTGATCCCGGCGCACTCCACCGTCGCGGGTGGCCGCGCCGGTGTCCAGTCGCTGCTGCGGCTGCCGGATCCGCCGACGGCGATCTTCAGCGCCAACAACGCGATGACCATCGGTGCGCTGGTCGCGCTGAAGGAGACCCGCCGCCGGATCCCCGACGACGTCGCCCTGGTGACCTTCGACGACTTCGAGTGGGCCACCGCGATGTCCCCGGCGTTGACCGCAGCGGCCCAGCCGTTCCACGCGATGGGCGCCCGCGCGGTGCAACTGCTGCTGCGCCGGCTGGCGGACCCGTTCGCGCCCCGCCGGGTCGAGCGTCTGCCGGCCGAGATCGAGCACCGCGAGAGTTGCGGCTGCCACCACGATCCGGTCGCCATCCCCGCCGGCGGATCGTCCGCTTGATCACCCGGCTCGATCCACAGTCGGCGCGGGCTAGGGCCAACGCCTTGCTGCACGACCGCCGGCGCAGCATTCTCGGCGTGACCGGCTCCCCCGGCGCCGGCAAATCGACGTACGCCGAAGGCCTCGTCCGCGATCTGGCTGCCGCGGGCCACCGGGTCGCGCTGGTTCCGATGGACGGCTTCCACCTCGCGCACTCCGCCCTCGTCGCGCAGGGCCTGGTGTCGATCAAGGGCGCACCTGAAACCTTCGACGCTGGCGGGTACGTCGACTTGCTGCGCCGGCTGCGGGAACCCGACGGCGAGACCGTCTGGGCGCCGCGCTTCGACCGGGACCTGGAGGATGCGATCGCGGCCAGCCTGCCGGTGCATGACGACGTCCGGCTGATCGTTACCGAAGGCAACTACCTGCTGCTCGACCAGGGTCCGTGGGCACGGGTCCGGCCGCTGCTGGACGAGTGCTGGTACCTGGAACTCGACCACGCCGTACGCCGGGAACGGCTGCTAGCGCGGCACATCCGGCACGGTAGGCCGGCGGCGGATGCACTGGCACGCACCGACGGCAGCGACGAGGCGAACGCCCGGTTGATCGCCACCACCCGCTACCGGGCCGACGCAATCCTGACGGTTCCCGCTTAGCGCACGTCTCTTTAATCGTCTGGCTCTCCTGACGCTCTATGGCATCTGGCTCTTGTGTTGCGTCCGCAGGCTGAGCTTGGCGCCGCGCCGTCTGCGGCGATCTCACCTCGGCGTTCGACTTCGGCAACCAGGTGACGAAGCCCGCGTCTCTGCCGGGCACGGAGGGTTACGTGCCGCCGGACCACTACCGGCAGCCCGACGACGTAACCGTCCCGCCCGTAGTCGGGAGCCTGGCCAAGCAGGAGCCCGGCTCGCGCCCCGCCCGGCCGCTGCGTACGCGCCGGTCGTGAACGGTTCGGCCGCACCCGGCAAGGGACGCTCACCTTTCAAGCCGGTGTCGCGGCCGGGACGCAGTTCCACAGCATCTCCGCGAACCGAACCGATGGACCGTGGACCTGCACTACCGAAGCGGGCAAGACGATCTCCGCCACAACGCGAGCGCGGGCAACCTCGACCTGCCGCTGACCAATGGACCGGAGTTCCGGACCCCGTGCCAGACCGACCGCCTCCCAACAGGCGGCCGGGACAAACGGCGGAGGACGCGGCCGAAGCGTTCGCCAGGGCTCTGGGCGAGGCATCGTCGCCGTCGCCCCACGGCGAAGCTCCGGCAGACGCCGTCACCTCTTCGCTGCGGGCAGGTCGTGCTGGCCGTCGACGGCCACTAGGGTCCGGGCGACGCATCCTTGCCGTCGCCCCATGGCCAAGCCTCAGTAGTAGTTGCCGTCGCCTGTTCGTGGCGGGTCGGGCTGACGGTGGGCTGGTCGTCGCCCCAGGCGTTAAGCCCGGTCGGCGGCCTCCTTGGTCAGTGGGTCGGGGTCGCCGGTCCACGGCCAGGCGCGTTCACCCGCACCCGAACCGCACCCGCGCTGCGGCCACCCGCCGGCCTGTGACCCACTGTCCGGTGACCCGCCGGCTCGTGACCCATCGTCCGGTGACCCGCCGGCTCGTGACCCGGCGGCTGGTGAACCTCCGGCTCGTGACCCGGCGGCTGGTGAACCGCCGGCTCGTGACCCGGCGGCTGGTGAACCGTCGCGCGGCGGTTCACCCGACCCACGCGAGTATTCACCGCCTGGGTCGTCGGGATGCGCCGGATCACCTCCCCAGGCGCGCTCCGCCGCGTCATCTCCCCCCGTCCAGTCCGCCTGGCTCGGCTCGCCGTGGCCCGGTTTGGGTTGGTTTGGTTCGGCCCAGCCGGGCCGGGTGACCTGGACCTTGCCGTTGATGATCTGGATGATCCAGTCGCCGCGGTGGATGTCGCGGTGGTGCGGTTTGCACACCAACGCCAGGTTCCCGATCGCGGTCTCGCCGCCGTCGATCCAGTGGACGATGTGGTGGACGTCGCATTGGTCGGGTGGGGTGAGGCCGGCGCGGGCCCGAAGAAGACCCCCGACGGTGTCGATCAGGGCCCGGAGCAGTTCGGCGTTCTCGTTCGCCAAGAACCCCCCGAACCGCACCCCCTTCGACGCCGCCTTCAGCCACAGCGCCTCCCGCGCCGCGGCGGCGTCCTCGGCCGGCTCCGGCCCGTCGGTGTCCAACAGGTCGCGGATCTTCGCTCCCAGCCGCCGCAGGTCCGCCGGGGGCAGATGCCGGGCCGCCTCGACCAGTTGCGCCTCGGCCTCGGCCAGGTCCTCGACCGGGACCATCGCCCGGGCCGGGACCTGTTCCAGCGCCGACACGATCGCTTCGGCCTGCGCCGGATGCAACAACACCGGCCGCACCACACCGCCGGTCCCTGCCCCGCCGGTGGATCCTTCCCCGCCGCCCCCGGCCGCACCGGTCCCGGCCGTACCGGTCCCTGCCCCATCGGTTCCCTCGCCACCGGTCTCGTCCCCGCCGGTCTCGTCCCCGCCGTTGCTGACCCGCGCGTCGACGTGCGGGGCCTGCTCTCGTGCGGCGGCCTCGCCCGGGACCGTCGCCTGCCACGGGTCCGTCGTTTTCTTCTGGTCGGTCGCCTGCCCGTGATCGGCCGTCTTGCCTTCACCTTTGGCCTGGTCGTGCTGGTTGGTTGCCGGGTCGCGGTATTGGTTGGATCCGTCGGTGCTGGTCGGGGCGGCCGGGTTTGGCAGCGCCTCCGCCACCATGCCGTACTTGGGCAGCGCCTTGGCGAACTTCAGGTCGCGGCGCACCGCCGGCAGGTCGAGGCGGTGCCGGAACGCGAGCAGCTGGACGGTGGCGGCGGCGCCGATCTCCTTGGCGTAACCGACCTCGTCGATGCGTGCGATCACTTCGAGTCGCCGGGTCTGCAGCCGCGAGATCTCGGCATGCAGATCGTCGAGCTCGGCGAGCATCTCGCCACCGCTCAACGCCCACACGGGCCGCAGATCCACTATCGCCATACCCGAAACACTAACCACCGCCACCGCCAGTTTCCGTTCACCCGACGGCCTGGATGCCCTTATCCACAAGGGATTCCGCAGTCAGCGAACACACCGGGCAACACTCGTACCCTTACCGCCCGCACGGGTTGGTCGACCCCTCAGCTCCGGACAAGTTGTCCACAGCAACCACCAATGCACCTACCAGACGGTGCGGAGTTCAGCCGATTGGGAAGGACGAATTTCACCCGCCCGCGCAAGCCGCGTGCCACGGACGATTTCGTCTCTCGGGTCGTGCCACTCCAGCGCGAGCCTGAGGTGCTCGCCCTCGGAATGAAGCCGTGCTCGGGCACTTCCCAGACCGACACCCCGGGCGAACCCGGCCAAGGCGATCGACGCACGGATTGAGCCGGAGAGTCGGTGATCTCAGCTCGGCCGGTGTCTGATCGGGAAGGCCACGTGGCAGACGATGTCGTCACGTCCCGCCGTTTCCAGGTCGAGGTCTCCTCCGTAGATCTCGCGAGGGGAGCCGACGATGGTGACGTCGTTATCCGCGGCCCACGCCACGATCGCGTCGTACGTCGAGAGGATCTGCGGCACGGCGAACTGACCCGGCGGAATCGGAACATAGGCCTCGCGGTGCTCCAGTTCGGTGCGAACGGCAACGGTGTCCGGAAGCGGTCGAACCGGGTCGATGGGAACGCAGATCTCGACCGGACCGTCGCTATCCTCACTCACCTCGCCATGGAAGATGATCAGCCGCGGTCCGGCCAGCCCGCCGTACGACCGTGCGCTGGCCAACAAGCGATCGGTTGCCTCCTGGACCCAGCTATCCAGCTCGGCTGCCCGGACGTGTCTCTGTTCGGTCAGGAGAGTCTGGCGGGGGCAGTCACGCTCGTAGACTGTAAGACTCTCCGGAGGCAGGGGCCGGCCCTCCAGACCCAGCTGAACCCGACGGGCGAGATCGCGCTGGACCTCGATCCGTCGTTCGACCTCGTCCCAGTACTTGCCGACCATGTCGCCGCCGGCGCCGTCCGGGGCCGAGAGGATCTGGAGGATCAGCGGAAGCGGCATATCCAAGCGGCGCAGCATGACGATCAGGCGCGCGGCGA
The DNA here is from genome assembly GCA_033851195.1 of Kribbellaceae bacterium. Taxonomy (GTDB): domain Bacteria; phylum Actinomycetota; class Actinomycetes; order Propionibacteriales; family Kribbellaceae; genus Kribbella. The sequence continues at coordinate 6,937 of JAWWOY010000149.1, forward strand.
ACAGCTGTTCCGCCCGGTACCGTCGATATCCGCTATCCGCATCGACATGCGCCGGCTTCAGCAGTCCGAGGCGGTCATAGATCCGCAGCGCCCGCATCGAGATCCTGGACCGGCCGGCGAATGTCCCGATGGTCATCAACTGCCGCTCGCGTTTGCCGATCTCAGCCCCACTCATGGACCCAATCGTCTACTCCACCGGCCAGGCCACGTCAAGGACGTCGTCGGATGGTGCCGCGCTCATGAAGTCCGTCCAGTAGACCTCACGTGGCGCAGCTGCAATCTCCAGGCCGTTGCGGCCGGCCCACTGCTCGACCGTTTCGTACACCGCGCCAAGCTGTCCAGACTCCACCGTTCCCTTGGTAACCCGCGTGTAGGCCTCCCGATGGGCGGGGATCACCCGGGTCGGCTCATTGACCGGCTTCTCTGCCCCGGCCCGGAGCGGAGCACACACCTCGACCGGTACGGGCCCCTCATTCGGATTGCCTTCGTAGATCACGATGATCACTGGCTCGTCGGGCCAGTCACCGCGCCGCAGATAGGCCCACTCCGTCGTACCGGCGACACCGCCCAGTCCGTCCGCAAGCTTGGCAACGCGACTCATTGCGCCGGGCAACCATTCCAGCAGCTCGGCCTGATTCACCACGCGTTCTTCCGTGACTACCAGTTGCTCAGGAACCTCACGTACCTCGACGTTCATCATCAGTCCGTTCTGCTCGGGGACCGCCGGGACACCGCTACCCTCGGCCTTCACCCGGCGTCAAGGTCAAGACCGCGCGACCGAGTAGCCCTGCTCGGCCCGGCCACGCTCGCCGGCCGGGTCGGCGTATCAGATGACGCTGCCAGGTGACGGCGCGGTGATCAGGATCGAGGCTGCTCCGGCTCGTTCCCGAATCCGATGTCGCCGTCGATATCGAAGCTCTCCGTGCCAGGCTGCAGGTGTGGGTGGCCGATGTCGA
>JAWWOY010000152.1:0-2805 GCA_033851195.1 Kribbellaceae bacterium
GGCGAGACCAAGCTGACCTTCCATGGCAGCTCGTACGGCACGTTGCTCGGCGAGCAGTACGCGGAGGTCTACCCGCAGCGGGTCCGTGCCGTGGTACTGGAGAGCGTGGTGGACCACAGCCTCGGAACCCGCGACTTCCTCGCCACCCAGGCCTCGACGGCTCAGGACTCGTTCGACGAATTCGTGAAGTGGTGCGACAGCAGCACGAGTTGCAGCCTGCACGGCCGGGACATCCGAGCGTTGTGGGCGGATCTACTCGCTCGGGCCGGCCGTGGGGAGCTTCCAGACCCGCAGCACGCGCAGGTCGCGTTAACGCCCTTCACACTCAGTTTTGCGGCCTTCCGCACCTTCTACGAACCAGAGTGGCCGAAGCTGGCCGGCGTACTGAAGCAACTGGACGAGAGCAAGCCGCCGGTCGTCGTACCGCCGCCGACCCCGACCGGTCTGAGGTCCAACTCGTTCGCTGCTTTCTGCCAGGACTGGAGCCTGCCAGTGAACAGCTACCAGCAGTACGCCGCTCTCCTGACGCGGCTGGCCAGGGAGAACCCGGAGATGAAGTACCCGGGTGCGCTGCTCGCGACCGCATCCTGCCTCGGTTCACCTACTCGGGTGGACAATCCGCAGCACCGGCTCAAGGTCCGGAACACCGGTACGCCGCTGCTGCTGGCGAATTCGATCCACGACCCGGCCGCCGGTTACAACTGGGCCAGCGACGTCGCCCGGCAGCTCGGCCGGGAAGGAGTGCTGCTCACCTACGAAGGCTGGGGCCACGGCAGCTACAACTCGAGCCCTTGCATGCAGTCCGCGATCGACACCTACCTGATCTCCCGGGTGGTCCCGAAGCGCAATACCAACTGTCCCGCCGTACCGCCTGTATGAGTCCCTGAACCCACAGCACCATAGGTCCGAGTCCCCGTCCCCGGACATGGGGAAGGGGACTCGGACCTACGGAAATCAGGCGTGCACGAGGTCGGCCTCCAGGACGCGGGTCAGGCTGGCCCCGTGTTCGACACGAGCAGTCAACGCACTGAGCTGTACACACGCCGACCGGAGTGCCTCGGACTGGCTGTCACACCGGTCGCGGTACCAGAACGGATCGTCCGGTTGTGGGTCGTCGGCGTCGTCGATGTCGGCGAACCAGTGGTTGCCTGCACAGTTGCAGTGCACGACACGAACTCGCAGATTCATGATGCTTTTCCCCCGTGTTTTGAAAATTCCTGGGTCCCCCCCGGGTCCCAGTCGGGGCCAGCCTGGCCGGCGCATGGTCGCGGCCCCCCACTGCCACGCGCCGGGCCGAGGTTGACCCTCCCCCGCTTGATACATCGTGGTCGACCCGAAAAGCGTTACTATTTGTGACCAGGTTATTTTAAGTGATTGCTCAACTACCTACCGTTCCCAGTGAGTGTACCGGCGCACCCCGCACCAAGGCGGCGCACTGGGCAGATCGGTCCAGTGATCAGGGTCGCGGTTCAGTTGCGGGACGAGCGGAAGGCGGCCAGCAGGCCGGCTTCCGAGTCCAGCATGTACTGGTGGAGCTCGCCCGCGGCCCGCTCGTATTCACCCTCGTCGAGCAGTTCCAGCAGCGCCCGGTTGCGGGCGATGTAAGGCCCATGAAGTGCCTTCGGAGTGTCGATCACGTGGAAGAGCAGGCGGAGCTCGGCGAGCAGGCGACCGGTGATCTCGTCCAGCCGGGTGCTGTTCGCCAGGCCGACCAGATGCCGGTGGAACCGCATGTTCGCCGTACCGACGGCCAGCCAGTCTCCCCCGAGTGCCGCGGCCTCGCTGGCTTCCACGTCATCCCAGAGCGGCTCGAGCCGGGCCTGATCCAGGTCCTCGAGCGATCGCACCACGTCGCATTCCAGTACCCGGCGAAGGCGGTAGAGATCGACCACGTCGGCCTCGGTGAGATCGGGGACGAAGACGCCGCGGTGCATCTTGTGCACCAGCAGGCCCTCGTGGGTGAGCAGCCGGAACGCCTCCCGGAGGGTGTTGCGGCTGACCTGGAGAGCGACCTTGAGGAGCTCTTCGGACAACTGGGTACCGGGCGGGAGTGCCCCCTCGGTGATGCGCCGGCGGAGCACATCGGCGACCCGTTCGGCCGAACTGCTCCGGTCGAAGTGCGAAGCGTCGTCCGCAACAGCCCGTAGCCAGGACGTGTCCGTCCCCGGAGCGGCGGCAGGTCGGGTTATACCGGAGCTGGACACCCTCGCATCATCCACCCAATCGCTATGCCGGGGCGAAATCGTGTAGAAAAGAAGTCTTGCAGGATTGTTGAACAATCTCTACTCTCGGGGACTAGTAGTGTCCGTTCGCCTACGGAACGCATCGAACCAAACCCTTGGAGTGGCCGCCCTTGCGACGACCGGAGGTAGTAGCACGATGAACCAGCCCGTGAAGACGGCGTCCGGGGCGGTGCTGACCGTGGAGGAGCAGCGGACGACGCTGAGCCTGCCCGGCCGAACCACGCCGATTGCCCGCGAATTCATCGAGGCCGCCGGGTTCCAGAACATCGTCGACGGATTCGCCGACCGGCTCTGCGGCTACACCAGCGTGGCCGAGGCAAGCGCCGCCATCAAGGCCGCCGGGGCCTCGCTCTGGCGCACCGCCGTCGACCGGGCGCAGGGACGCGTCACCTCCGGAACCATCGACCGGTACGACGACCGCCCGCTCTACTGGGTGCGGACCACGATGAGCCGCGCCGTACGGGAGTGGCAGGCCGGCTTCCCGCTCACCAGCCTGCAGCGGCAGGCCATCCTCAGGCAGTTCAACTACGCCTCCCGTGGCATCGACCAGGTCTCCTTCCCC
>JAWWOY010000187.1:0-7243 GCA_033851195.1 Kribbellaceae bacterium
CTTGGTGAAGACCATCACGATGGGTGGCTCGGGCTTCGCGCTGGCCAAGCAGCTGATCGACTCGCTCAGCAACGGCAAGACGCCGACGCTCGAGGTCGTGCCGGACGAGAACACCCCGGCGTGACGGACTATTCGACCGTAGGTTAATCACTAACGATTGTCACGATTGATCGGTTCCTTAGTCACGCGGTCTGCGCTAGCTTGAGTGCCATCACTCCAAGCGTCATGGGCGTCACCGTTCGTGACCGTATGCCATGCCTAGGGACTGATCATCGTGTCGCTCAGACGATTCCTCGCGGTCCTGGCCTCGCTCCTGATCGGTGCCGCCACCCTCGTGGCGGTACCGACCCAGGCGCAGGCCGCGCCGAACTTCAAAGCCCCGTTCCCGTGTGGTCAACGCTGGACCTACGACCACCACTCGACCGAGGTTCGTCGCGCGCTCGACTTCGTCCGGGCAGACGGCGGGACCACCAACGGGACCCCAGTGCTCGCCTCCGCAGGAGGCACCGCCTACCGGTTCTCCCAGCCGACCGGAGCCGGCAACTACATCGCCATCGAGCATGGCGGTGGATGGAAGACGTACTACTTCCATCTGTCCTCGTACTCCGTGGCCAACGGCGCGCAGGTCGCCCAGGGCCAGCAGATCGGCGTCACCGGTAGCACCGGGAATTCGTCCGGGCCGCACATCCACTACGAGCAACTGCTCAACGGCGTCGGCCAGGACATCGTCATCAACGGCTCGGCGCTCGCCTACCCCGGCTCGTACAACCAGTACTACCTGACCAGCGACAACGGCTGTGGCGGCGGGACCGGCGGCGCCTTCATGACTTGGGGATCCGGCATCAACGTCCGCTCGGACGCCCGACTGAACGCCTCCGTGGTGACCACTCTCGCTGGGCCGACCTCGGTCTGGGTCACCTGTCAGAAGCAGGGCGACACCGTGACGGCCGAGGGGTACACGAACAACTGGTGGTCCAAGCTGCGCGACCAGGGCGGCTACATCACCAACATCTACATCGACCACCCGGCCGCGCAACTCCCTGGCGTCCCAATCTGTTGAGTCAGAGCCCCAGCGAACGGCCCGGGACCGCTGGGCCTCGGGCCGTTCGTTCAGCCTGCTACGTACAGACCGGCACACCTGGCAGCTGGGCTGCTGGGTAGTCGATGTAGATGTTGGTCATGTAGCCGCCCTGGTCCCGTAGCTTCGACCACCAGTTGTTGCTGGTGCCCTCGGCGTTGACGGTGTCGCCCTGCTTCTGGCAGACGACGAACACCTGCGTTGGGCCGGGCAGCGTCGTCACGATGGAGGCGGTCAGCTTCGGTTCTGAGCGCACCCGTACGCCGCTGCCGTAGGTGGTGAAGTTGTACTCCGGTGGGTTCGGGTTGCCACCGTTGACCAACTGCATGTAGTAGGTCCAGTTCCAGTTCGGGCCAGGGTCGGTGTGGTCGTTGCCAGGTATCTCGGAGTGACCCTTGATGTGGTTCCGGTCCTTCGGGACGCCGCGACGGTCGGCGATGTTCTTGGTCAGCGCGGCCGACGCCAGGTACATCGCATCGGTGAACCAGGACGGGTTGTCGATGAAGCCCTCGTGCTCGATGCCGACGGAGGTCGAGTTCGCGCTGCGGGCATGCCAGGCGACGTCCTTCTCGGCCACCATCTGGGTGATCTGCCCGTCGCTGGACCGGACCACGTAATGCGCGCTCACCTGGGCCGACGGGTTCTTGAACCAGCTGATGGTGCCGGCGTACGACCCCTGCGTCACGTGGATGACGATGGTGCTGTACGACTGGCGTCCACCGACCTGGTAGTTGCTCGTGCTGGCCGGATTCCAGATCGCGCCCGGGTAGTCAGCCGCCGCCAGCGAAGCCGGCGTACGGGTGCCGAGGGGCGCGACCTTGGCGTAGCTGCCTCGGTCGGGCTGCACCTGCTTCGGTGCGACCGTGACGCCTTCGGCCTGCACGCCCTTACCGATGATCTTGTAGACCTCGTCGGTGTAGAGCCGACCGGTGGGCGCGTCGGCGGAGTGCGAGTACTGCGCGACGACGCCGTACCACTTCGCCAGGTCCTTGCGGGCGGACCCGGCCAGCCCGGCCTTGTCGGCGTACGAGTCGAGCACGGCAGCGGCGCCGAGGATGTTGGCCGCGGACTCCTTGCGGAGCTGGTCGGCCGACAACCCGGTGAGCTTGCCCGCCTCGGACAGCGTCTGGTTCTGCGGATTGCTGGCCAGGTGCATGACGCCGAAGCCGTTGTCCTGGCTCGGTAGACCGTCATGGCCGTCTAGGTGGGACTCGGCGTACCCGACCCCGACCAGCAGCTCACGCGGTACGTCGTACCGGTCGGCGGCGGCCTGGAAGGCCTTCGCCAGCTCGGCGGGCACGGCAGAACCAGAACCGGGTCCGGTCTGATCTGGAAGTGGGGCGGCGTTGGCGGAGAGCGCGCCGGTCAGCGCGATCGCTGTTGCGGCTGCGGTGGCTAGCACCGCGGTGAATCTGGGCACTCGGGCGGTCTTACCCATCGGGGTTCCTTCCCTTGCGACGTACGCCGCGCTTCCCGCGGCATACCCCCGCCGGTAGGGCGCCGGCGGTGACACGTTCACGCTAGGGCACTATCTTCCGAATCAGCTAGCGTTCACGTGAATATTTTCCGTCACAATAAGAGATCACCCAATCACTCAACGATGCCGGCGCATCCCCCGCGGCCGCAGTCATACACAGCCCGCTGCGCGACGTCGAACGCCGTCACGATCTCCCAAGGGGCACCCGTCAGCGCCGGGTGGACAACGAGTTCACCGATGTCGCCTACGAGGCCTTCGGCCTGGTGGTGGAGCTCGACGGCCGGTTCCACCTTGCCCCGAAGAAGCGCTGGCGGGACCTCGCCCGGGACAACCGCGCAACCCTCCGGGCCGAGGCGACCCTTCGCTACGGGTGGCTCGACATCACCACGCGGCCGTGCGATGCCTGCGGGCGGCGCACCTCGTCCCCGACCGCACGGGCCAGCCGGTCAGCCGACCACGCGGCCGCGGAGGAGGATGCGGGTGGGGTGGGCCAGGACGGCTGGGTCCTTGCGGGGGTCGGCGTCGTACACGATCAGGTCCGCGGGAGCGCCGACGGTCAGCTCGCCGGGCACACCCAGCCACTCGCGGGCGGCCCAGGAGCCCGCGGCGAGCGCCTGGGTCGGGGTCATGCCGATGGTGGTCAGCTCGGCGACCTCCTGCGCCACCAGGCCGTGGTCCAGGACGCCACCTGCGTCCGTTCCGGCGAACACCGGTACGCCGGCCTCGACCGCCGCGCCCAGGGCGTCGCGGCGGCCTGCGTACAGCTCGCGCATGTGGGTCGCGTAGCCCGGGAACTTCTCGGCCGCCTGGTCGGCGTACATCGGGAAGCTCTCCAGCTGCAGCAGCGTCGGCACGAGCGCCGTACCGTTGGCCGCCATTCGGTCGATCAGATCGGGCGACACACCGGTGCCGTGTTCGATGCAGTCGATGCCGGCGGCCAGCAGATCGGGCAGGGCGTGCTCGCCGAAGACGTGCGCGGTGACGCGAGCACCGAGCTCGTGGGCGCGGGCAATAGCGGCGTTCAGGGCCTCGGCGGGCCAGCAGGGCGTGAGGTCGCCGGCGTCGCGGTCGATCCAGTCCCCCACCAACTTGACCCAGCCGTCGCTGCGGCGTGCCTCCTGCTCGACGTACGCGACCAGTTCGTCCGGCTCGATCTCCCAGCCGTAGTTGCGGATGTAGCGCTTGGAGCGGGCGATGTGCCGGCCGGCCCGGATGATCTTCGGCAGGTCCTCGCGGTCGTCGATCCAACGGGTGTCGGCAGCGGAGCCGGCGTCCCGGACCAGCAACGCGCCGGCGTCTCGGTCCATCACGGCCTGACGCTCCTGGGTCTCCTCATCGACCGCGCCCTGCCGGTCCAGGCCGATGTGGCAGTGCGCGTCGACCAGACCGGGCACGATCCAGCCGCCATCGCTGAGGGTGGTGACCTCGGAAGCGGCGGGCCGGTCGATGATCAGCCCGCCGCTGACGTGGATCTCCTGCTGCTCACCGGACGGCAGAACCGTGCCGGTGAGCCTGAGCACCGGGGTAACGGGGAAGGTCATGCCCCCGACCGTAGCCACCCGATGGTCAGCCGGGCTGGACGCCCTGCGTACAACCCAGCGGGATGGTTTGGTCCGGCGGGCACGGCGTCTCGCTCGGCGTCGGCTGGGTCGGAGAAGGCGTCTGCGTCGGGGTGTCCGTCGGCGTCGGCTTGTCACTCGGCGTCGGGCTCGGCTTCTCGCTCGGCGAATCCGTCGGATGCTTCGGAGTCGGCCGGTGGGTCGGCGTGACGACCGGGCCGGGCTTGGTCGGCTCAGTGGTCGGGCCCGACGGTGTCGGCGTTGGCTTCGGCGTCGCCGTCGACCGCGTCTGGTTGTCCGTCACATCTGGCACCTGGCGCGGGTCTACCTTGCGGTCGGCGTTGCCGCTGTCCTTCGGCGCGGACAGGTTGCCCTTCGCGTTCGGCACCAGCACAGCGCTCTTGCTGTAGAGCCGCATCCAGCGCAGTACGGTGGCCACGAAGTCCTTGGAGTGCTGGTAGCGGAGCAGCGCGGCCACCAGGTCTCGTGGACGCTTCAAGTCGTCGCCCTGGGAGCACAGGTAGACCGCGACGGTGGTGACGGCGTCGTACACGTTGTTCGGGTTGCGGAAGCCGTCGCCGTTGCCGTCGGCACCGAAGTCGGTCCAGACGCCCGGGATGATCTGCATCGGGCCGACCGCTCGGTCCCAGATCTTGTTCTGGTCGTACCGACCCAGGTCGGTGTCCTTGACCTTGCCGGTACCACTGCTGCCGTTCAGCACCGGGCCGAGGATGCGGCCGCGGGTGGTGCCGGCCACGTCGACCCGGCCGCCGCTGGCGTGCGCGGACTCGACCTTGCCGATCCCGGCCAGCAACGGCCAGGTGAGCCCGCAGTTGGGGCGGACCACGGCGAGATTCGCGGTGGCACGGCGGTAGGCGGGAAAGACCCCGCGAGGGATGCCGTTGACGGCACCGGGTCGTCCCGGCCGGACCACCGAACTGCCGTCCGTCGCACCCTGCACGGGTACGTCGGCACGGGCCGGCTTGTCAGATCCGATCCGGCCGTCCACTCCTGGACGTTGCGGGACGATCATCGTCAGTTCGTCGAATGCACCGCTGTTCAGTCCGGCCCCAGGCGAAGGGGCGACCGGACTGTCCACCACGAGCTGGCCGGAGGCACCGGCTCCCCCCGAGGCGACTGTCACGACGGCACCCACCAGGAGGGGTGCCACGCACAAGGAAGCGATGATTATTTTGACCCGACGGTTTCCACTACGGGTTAGGCGCATAGTTCCCCCAACGACCCTCGCGCCACAAAGTTACCGAGGTGCGACCGAAGGTTACCTGAGGCGCCAGGCGGATCAGGAGGACGGCTGGGACGAGTCGACCACCGAGGGTGCGCCGCTGGACGCGGGGGTACAGGTCGGGGTCGGCATCGGTGCCGGCTCCGGGGTCCCGCAAGGCGGCAGCGGTGTCTGCGTTGTGGTGGGAGGCGTCGGCGTCGACGGCGGGCTGGAAGTCGTCGGCGGCGTGTTCTCCGTCGGCGTGGGCGAGGTCGGTGTGGGCGAGGTCGGTGTGGGCGAGGTCGGCGTCGGCGAGGTCGGCGGCGTCGGCGTCGACGGCTTCTTGGTCGGCGACGGGCTGAGCGGCAGCGTCCACGGCGGCGTGGTCTTGGTGGGCGGCTTCACAGGCAGCGTGTGCGTCGGCGTTTGAGTCGGCGTGCTGACCGGCGCCGTCGGATGCGAGCTCTGCGTCGGCGCGGGTGTCGTCGTCGCCGGATCCGGGGTCTGGTCGTCGGTCGGCACCGGGACCTTGGTCGGGTCGACGTCCTTCTGCACGTTGCCGTTGTCACCGGTCGGCGTCGGAACCACACCATTGGTGTCCGGAAGCGTCACGGTCGAATTGCTGTAGGTCTGCATCCACAGCAACACCGTGGAGACGTAGTCCATCGAGTGGTTGTACCGCAGCACCGCCTGCACCAGCCCCTGCGGGCTGCGCAGATCCGCTCCACCTGAGCAGAGGTACTCCCCCGCCGCCAGTGCCGCGTCGAACACGTTGTGCGGATCCTTCACCCCATCACCGTTGCCGTCGGCACCGAACGTCGCCCAGGTCCCGGGGATGAACTGCATCGGGCCGACCGCCCGGTCCCAGCTCGTGTTGCCGTCGTACCGGCCTTGATCGGTGTCACTGATCGCGGCCATTCCCGGCCCGCCGTCGAGCACCGGGCCGAGGATCCGGCCGCGGGTCAAACCGGTCGCATCCACCCGGCCGCCGCTGGCGTGACCAGACTCGACCTTGCCGATCCCGGCCAGCAAAGGCCACGTGATGCCGCACCCAGGCTGGGTGGCAGCCAGCCCGGTCGCCGCTCGCTGATAGGCAGCCAGCACGGTGCTGGGGATTCCCGAGGGGTCGCCCCCGATGCCGGGGGTCGACAGCGGCTTACCGTCCGTCGTGCCGGTGACCGGAACCCCGATCTGGGACCGCTTCTCTGTGCCGATGCTGCCGTCGACACCCGGCTGGGTCGGTACGTCGCCGGCCAGATCGTCGAACAGGGCGTCCTGACGCGGCTGGCTCAGCGCATTCGAATCCACCACGAAAGTGTTCGACGGGACGCCGCCGGCCACGAACACGGCGACCAATGCGGCCGGGGGAGCCAGGCAGACCCAGGTAGCGGTCAACTTGCCCCGCCAAGTGTCCAGGTTGCTGAACTGCTGCCTCATCCGAACCGTCCTTCGACGTTTCCGCAGTGTCTGAATCCTCGGGCGTAGGCACGATCTTAACCCCCGCACCGGGTCCCACAACCGGTACCGGTGAGTCCGTTACTACTTGGGGCCGAGCAGGTTCTTCAGTTCGTCGGGGAGTTCGAAATCGTCCGATCCGGCGCCACCGCCGAAGGCAGCGGGCAACTGGCCGGGCTGCGGCTCGGCCGGCTGGTTCGATTCCGCGCCGGCCCGCTTGGCCGGGTTGCCCGAGCCGCGCTTGGCCTTGCCTTTCTTCGCCTGCTGCTTGGCCTTCTTACCCCCGCCCAGCCCCGGCATGCCGGGCATGCCCGGCATCCCGGGCATGCCCTTGCCCGAAGCCATCGCGGACATCATCTTGCGCGCCTCGAAGAACCGCTCGACCAGGCCGCCGACGGTGGCCACCTCGGTGCCCGAGCCCTTCGCGATCCGGGCCCGGCGGGAACCGTTGA
>JAWWOY010000258.1:0-5568 GCA_033851195.1 Kribbellaceae bacterium
GCGAGCTGCATCGCGAGCGCGACGAGCGCCGGCAGCAGCAGTCCCATCGGGGACCGCCCGAGCGCGACGGACCCGAGTAGTCCGATGGCGGCGAGGGCCAGGGTCGGGGCGAGTACGCAGACCCAGGCGAGCAGGACCTTGCCGGCAGCATCCGCCGGCGTCAGCACATGGCCGTCGAGTCCGACCAGCGGATGGTTGCCGACCGCCACAAGCCCGCCGGCCGCGCTGGAACCTGCCAGTCCAGCCACGAGCAGCAGGATGACGGTGAGGCTGGCCAGTGCCTTCGCTGCGAAGATCCGTCGAGGCGACCGCACCGCCACGAGCAGGTGGCGCCAGGTGCCGAGCCGGTCCTCGGAGGCGAACACGTCGCCGGCGACCATCGAGGTCAGCAGCGGAAGCGCCCAGGTGCCCGAGAAACCGAGCATCACCAGCGGTCCGGCCCAACCCGTGGCGCTCATCCAGCGACCGAAGAGGGTATCGACGGGGAGCGAGCTCTGCTGGCTCACCGCGGCGACGAAGAGCGCCGGCGCGATCCAGCAGGCGAGGACCAGCAAGCGCACCCGCCATTGCGAGAGTAGTTTGACCAACTCGAAGCGGTAGCCGCGCGCCACCGAGACGCGGCAGGCAGTGGGAGCGTCAGTATCGGCGACGGTCGCGGTCATCGGTTCGACTCCTGCTGCTCGGTGAGGGCGAGGAACGCGGCTTCGAGCGGCGACACCACAGGTGCGAGCTCGCGCACCGCGATGCCCGCGTGCACAAGCCGCACGACCAGTTCGTCGAGGGCGGGCACCGGCGCGCGCACCACGAACACCTCGGCGTCCTGCCGTCCCCCGGCGTCGTCGACGACGCGGATCCCGGCCGTTTCGCCGGCCAGCCGGCGGGCGGCCTCCGGGTCGGAGGTGAGGAGCCGGTAGCCGAGGTCACGGTTCTCGGCGGCGAGCTTGCTCAGCGGGCCGGAGAAGACGCCCCGACCGGTTGCGACGATGGTGACCTCGGAGCACAGCGCCTCGAGGTCGTCCATCCGGTGGCTCGAGAGCACCACCGAGGTTCCGTCGGCCACGAGCCGGGTCAGGACGCCGTGTACGTGCTTCTTGCCGGCTGGGTCGAGGCCGTTGGACGGTTCGTCGAGCACCAGCAGCCGGGGCTTGGTGAGCAGGGCGGCGGCGAGCCCGAGGCGCTGACGCATACCGAGGGAGAAGCCGCGGACCCGGTCGTCGGCGACATCGGTGAGCCCGACCTGGCCGAGCACATCGTCGATCCCCGCTGTCCGCGCATCGCGACCGCGGAGCGCAGCCAGCGCGGCGAGGTTCTGCCTGGCGGTGAGCGAGGGGTAGAGGCCGGGGCCGTCGACGAAACCCGCGACACCGTCGGGAGCGGCGAGCGCCCGCCCGACCGGCGTACCCAGGATCTCGAGGCTGCCGCTGTCGGCGACAGCCAGACCCAGCAGCAGACCGAGCAAGGTCGTCTTTCCTGCCCCGTTCGGCCCGACCAACCCGTGGATCTGCCCATGCGCCACGTCCAGATCGATGCCGTCGAGTGCGACGACATCGCCGAAAGACTTGGTGATCCCACGAGCCCGGACTGCGAGCGGTGTGTCCATGGTTCCCTTCTTTGAGTTACCTGAGGGAAACTTAAGGAAGGAAAGAAACGCAGTCAGGGACAGCTGGTTGAACGGTGAGAGAACGAGAGACGACCGGCATTCGCCGCTCGGTCTGCCGGATCACACGTCCGACACTGGCGATCGTGACCATCGCCACTGCTTGAACGGGGATACGCCACCCGCAACCCACTCGGTGCCTCTCGAGCCTCGGCTGCCGGCCGATGAGCTATCGATCAACCTGCTGCGGGCGCCGGAGAAGTTCACGCGCTTCGGGCCGGCGCTCCTAGTGCTCGCCCCGTGCGTGGACCGGCTCGACAACTGGCCCGTCTACGGCCACGCCGTACCGGAGCATCCTGGTAACCCCTGGCCGATCCTCATTGATCAGGGGTTTTCAAGCCGGGGAGGCAGTGAGCGCGCCCTGGTTGGTCGTCTCGGCGGGGACTGACAGGTCCACCTGCAGGCGGCGGATCGCGTCCAGGTGATCGGCGGTCCAGATCAGCCGCACCGCGATCGCGGTCTCCGCTCCGCTTAAGTCCCGGCGGACTGCGTCGACGAACCGGGCGTTCGCGGCTTCGTCGGGTGCCATCGGTCCGGGGAGGTGGCCAGGATCGGCGAGCGCTCGGGCCGCCTGCTCATACCACGCGAGGAGCTGGCCGGCCGCGACGACGAGTTCGAGCCGGGCGGCGCTCCGGTCGCCCCCCGGCTCGCCGCGGTCGTGTCGCCAGAGGTCCAGGATCGCCTCGGCGCTGAGGCGGATCAGCGCGACCGCGTTGATCAACGTTGACACCTCGGCCAGCGGGAGGTTCTTGCTGCCGCGCTCGGTGAGGTAGCCGCGGAAGGCGTCGTCCAGCCGGCGAGCGGCCGCCGCGGCCTGACGAGCTTCGCTGTTTGGCGCGCCCGCCTCCGGGGTGAGCACGTCGCACCGCGCCACGCCGTACACGACGGAGCTGTACAGGTAGCGGGAGCTGTCCGTCAGCGCTTCGGACACGGCCTGCTGCAGAGCGGGAACAGCGCCGCGCGGCCAGAACACCACGCCGACCACGAGGCTCACCGCCGCGCCGATCGCGACGTCCTCGATCCGGACCAGGCCGAGTTCCCAATGCGCTGGTCCGATCAGGCTGAAGAGCACCAGGATGACGATGCTGAACCCGGCCTGCCCGGCGGCGAATGAGATCGCGGCGGGGGCGAGTCCGGCGAAGAGCACGGCCACCGGGAGCAATGCCCACAAGACGGTCGCGTTCATGCCGATGGCAAGGATGATCCCGACACCGACAAGAATGCCGACCACTGTGCCCGACAGGGCCCGCAGGACATTCTGGCCGGTGCTCAGCGCGTTGGACCGCAGTACCGACAGAGTGCCGAGGACGACCCAGAACGAGTGGCCGACGCTGGCCAGATCAGCGACCACGACGGCGAGTGCCAGTGCGGTGGCGCCCCGCAGGCTGTTGTGCAGCCAGAAGGAGTGGCGTTCGATATAGGCGCCCGCGCGCTCCTGCGCCGACGACAGCAGCGAACCCGCGCCCGGCGGCGGGCTGCCGACGACGTGCTGCCACCAGGTACGCCGGCGCGCGGCGACGGTGAACCGGATGTTCGCTGCGATCACCGAGATCGCGAACGCCATCTCCTGCGCGCGGAAGCCCGGCTCCAGCGAGGTGATGAACTCCGTCGGATCTTCGTGAACGGGGAGGGAGGCCGTCATCGCCCGCTCCATCGCCTGCCGGGCCTCCTGCAGGCTGGTGATGTAAGGACCGAGCGTGGCGGGATCACCGACGGATTCCAGCAGGGTGGCGCTCCCGTCGAGCAGGGATGCCGCCGCCAGCTTGACGTCACACACAGGCGCCGTGTGCCTGCCCGTCGGCCGATCCAGCCGGGCCCGTTCGAGAACCGACTGGAGCAGGAGGATCTGGTCGACCAGACGGACCAAGGTACGCGTCGCGGTCGACAACCCGGTGGGACGGTACGGCGTGCTAAAGAAGGTCTTGCGGAGTGCGGCGACGGCCTCCGTACTCTCGGCCAGGACGGCGGCGGTCTCGTCCGGCCTTCGTACGCCGCGAATCCGGTCGACCTCGGCGCGCAGCGTGCGGGCCTGCAGCGCGCACGTCCGGGCCGTTGCCAAACGCAACGGATCTTTGGTGGGCGCGGGCCACAACACGGCGATCGCCACTATCGACAGCAGGCCTGCGGCAAGCCAGCCAAGCAGCCGGTCCGGGATGGAGCTCACCGCGCCGGGCAGGCTCACCGGTAGGACGAAACTGATCAGGAGCGCGGTGGTCGCGCTGGCGAAGACCGAGCTGAGCACGGCACTGAACAACACGGCGAAAGCGACCAGGAACATCGCGGGCACGGCGAGCCAGACCCGCTCACCCGCCAGGGTGCCCACGCAGATCAGGACGGCGCCGGCGAGCACCAGGGCAGCCTGCGCAAAGACGCGGTCCCGGATCTGGCCGCCGAAGTCGACGAAGAGCAGCAGCGACATCGACCCAAAGGCCGCGAACGTCGCCATGGTCGGATTGCCGACGACCTCAGCGAACACTGCGAACAGTGATGGCATCACCAGCGCGGCCCTCGTGGTCCGGCGCAACGCGGACAGGTTGGCGTCCCGCGTCTCCAGCCAGCCGAGGACCCTCGCTGCAGGAGGGACTCCCCGCACTTGGAGGCGAGACGCCCGCGCTATCTCCATCCGCTCATGCTAGCCAGCTCCGGCCCTTTGGTCCTTGGCGCTTCCGGACCGCGCCGCCGCATACCTGCTGCGTACCTGGTCCATTGGAACCCGGCCGCCGCGGCTGCGGTTCGACGAGGACATCCGGTGGAACGGCTTGTACCCCGGGGTCGAGTAACCACCCTTACCGGTAGCGGCGGGACACGTTGTCCGCCGTCGACTCGCCCGGCTGCCACGGCGCGATCCACGGCCCGGTTCCCTCGGACGGGTCGACGATGCCATCCTCCAGCCAGGTGTACGCGCCGTTGAGGACTTCGTTCGCCAGCCGCCTGTCACTGTCGTCGGTGTTGCTCCATAACTGCTCGAACAGGTGATCCACCCGCAGCCTGGCCTGCTCGCAGAACACGGCCGCCAGCTCGTACGCCTGCTCGCCCCGCGCCGGATCGTCGGTCCGCAGCATCTCGGCCCGAGAGCAGGCTGCCGCCATCGCGAACAGCTCCGCGCCGATGTCCACGATCCTGGCCAGGAAGCCCTGCCGGTATTCGAGCTTCGCCTGCCACCGGCCCATCCCGTAGAACGTCTGCCGCGCGAGCTTGCGCGACGACCGCTCGGCGTACCGGAGATGTTTCGCGAGCGGTCCGAACTCGGCGTAGGACGTGGGCACCGATCCCTTGCCGGCGGCCAGTCGGGGCAGCCACTTGGCGTAGAAGCCGCTCGCCTTCGCGGCAGCCCTCGCCTTGGCCTGCAGGTCGGCGTCCGCTGAGGCAAGGTCGCCGGCCGCGGACAGGTGCGCGTCGACCGCCTCCCGGGCGATCAGCAGGTGCATGATCTCCGTCGAGCCCTCGAAGATCCGGTTGATCCGCAGATCGCGCAGAACCTGTTCCGCCGGTACCGCACGTTCACCCCGGGCGGCTAGCGAGTCGGCGGTCTCGTACCCCCGTCCACCGCGGATCTGCACCAGCTCATCGGCGATCAACCAGGCCATCTCGCTGGACCACAGCTTGGCGAGCGCGGCCTCGATCCGGATGTCCTTGCTGCCGGCGTCGGCCAGCTGCGCCGACAGGTCGAGCACCGCCTCGAGTGCGAAGGTGGTGGCCGCGATGAACGAGATCTTCTCCGCCACCGCGGCGTGTTTGCCGACCGGCCGGCCCCATTGGACTCGTTCCGCGGACCACTCCCGAGCAATCTTCAGGCACCACTTGCCGGCCGCGGTGCACAGCGCCGGGATGGAGAGCCGGCCGGTGTTGAGCGTGGTGAGCGCGATCCGCAGGCCGTCACCCTCACGACCCACGCGGTTCTCGACCGGCAC
>JAWWOY010000321.1:0-3005 GCA_033851195.1 Kribbellaceae bacterium
GCGGTCGGTGATCACCATCGAGAAACGGAGTCGACCAGGAACGGCATGTCGTCGGCCACGATCTCCACGTCCCCAGACCCGGCCGGGCGATCTTCTTGTTGCCAAGTGGTCGCCCTTGGCTGGTTGATGGCGTTGGTGCTTCCGGTGAGCGCCGCCTATGCGATCGCGGTCGCGCTGGTGTCCCGTGAGGGCGATCCCGGGACACTAGACCGTACCGGGCTGAGTACAGTGGCCGCGTTGATACGTTCGACACGACAGGTGCGAGGGGCCTACTCCCGCGGGAACGGGAGCAGACCCCTCAGTCGGTCACCAGTGACGGAACATCCTGATGATGGTGGCAAGGACCGAACCGACCTGTATTGCGATTACGAGCCGCTGAGGCAGGTGGGTTCGGTTTTTGCTTTTCTTGCCGGCCTTGCGCTTCTTCCCACCGCGTGGGGGTGGGTGCCGGCCATCCGACTTCGGCGTCGTCAGGGCGACCTCCTTTGGGTCTACTGGCCGCGGACACTGAACGCTGGACCGAGTACCAGCAGGCAGAGCCTAGTGGCCGACCCATACAGATCTGCTGCCGCAGAAACCGACGCAAACTCCACTGAGTAGCCGTAAAACGCAGCAAGACGCAACAGCGCACAACCGGACGGAATAAGTTATTTGCTCTGAACATCAGGGGCGCGCATGCGGCCTCCGGCCGTTCACCGCCCGCGCCCGCCCTTGGAGTTCTTGCAGCAGAGCGAAGAGCATTTGCCTCCGGCGAGGGCCTCACGACTCCGGGATGACGGGGCCAATTCGGCCGGCATAGGTCGAGGGGGGCAGGCGGGAAGACACACACGATGGTGGGGCTAACCCAAGGGCCCTGTCAGCCGGGTTCGGGTATCCAGCACAGGCAAAACGGGTGGCCTGCCGGATCGGCGTAAACCTGGAAACCGCGAGCGGCTGTGCGATCGTCGGCAGCCTTCAACAGTCGACCACCCAGGCTGATCACTTGCTCATGGGCGGCGTCGACGGCGTCGATGCCGACGAGATAGAAGTCGAGGTGCATCTGCTGAGGGGCACCGTCGGGCCATTCCGGCGACACATGGTTCGGTGATAACTGGACACCAAGCGCGTAGCCGCCATCGACCCAGATGGCGCGCCACGTGTTACCCCACTCTTCGACGGTGCCATCCAGGAACGCGGCCCAGAATGCACTCTCCGCATCGATGTCCGAAGCGTCGAAGACGATCATCCGGTGCTTGATGTCGATGGCTGAACACCTCTCTTGCCCGGACTCGCAACGGGCGAGTTGGAAGGTCGACAACTCTGACGTGGCCAATCAGCCAGACTGGGTAATTTTCAGTCGTCCTGCGAGTCCCTGCGAAGCCGCCCGACCAGGTGTGCGGCTCGCGCCACAGTACTTCGAACTCGGGTCGAAGCTCAGAACCGGACTTGCTGACAAACGGTGTGGATCGGTGTGGACGACCAGGTGGGAGCTGGGGCCGGGTCCACGCTCAGGTCGGGGTGGGCGAAAGGCTCGTGTGGACCGGCACGGACGGGTCTGCGTCGCTGGGGAATCCGTTGCGCTGGTGGCGTCGCGCAGCGTGCGGTCATGCCGGGTCGACGACACGCGGAATCGTCAGGAAAAAGAGGTCGTGCGGGGTCGTCGCCCGGTGGCGGAGACGGGCGCCCGGAGGTGAGTTCGTAGCGCTCGTGGGGGCAGTGGTCGGTCGCCCCGGGGAACCTCGCCACGTCTAGCCACGTTGGCATACTCAGGTTGCGGTCCGGATTCGTGGGGAGGATGTGTTGGCACCTCTGGACGTCTCGCTGCTCGGTGGCTGGTTGCCCCTGGCCGGCCAGGTCGTCGCCGCCGTGGCACTGGCAATGGCGGTGGCGATGGGATGGCGAGATCGCAACTGGTTGTTGCGCAGGCTGCCGATCATTGCTGGTGTCGGCGCCATGGTCGGCGTTCTCGCGGCGGGCGTAGCTGGGCCCTGGTTGGGCATCACTGACCCCATGCCGGTGGCGATCTGGGTCTGGCTCGGGGTGGCGGCAGGCGCGATCCTCGTCGTGGTCCTCGGCTGGCGGACCGTGCGCTGGTGGGGGAGAGGGGCCGCGATCCTCGCAGCCGTGCTCGCGGGTCTGGTATGCGCCAACGGTGTCAATCAGTTCGTCGGCTACTACCCGACGGTCGGGGCTGCGATAGCAGACTGGCAGGGCAAGCCGCCGCCTGGGCAACTGTCGCTGTCGCAGATCCGTGGCCAGCGACTGGCGAACCCCCTCGCCACCCAGGTCGGTGCTCTGGTTGCTGTCGACATCCCCTCCACGGCCACCAGGTTCATCCCCCGTCGGGAATTCGTCTACCTACCGCCCATCTGGTTCCACGGTGCGCGTCCTCCGGTTCTGCCGGTCGTGGAGATGATCGCCGCCGAGCACGCCGCGCCGGAGAACTGGGTGCGGATCGGCAACGCAGTCCGGACCAGCGACGCCTTGGCCTTACGACAGGACGGTCGGGCCCCGATCCTGGTTTTCGTCGACGCCACCGAGAGCTTCAACAACGACACCGAGTGCGTCAACGGGCCGCACGGCAACGCCGAGGACTACCTGGTCAAGGACATCCCGCGGTTCGTCACCACGACCTTCAACGCGTCACGTGACCCGGATCGGTGGGCCGTGCTCGGATTCTCCATGGGCGGCACCTGCGCGATCGGCCTGGTGGTCGAACACCCCAGGACGTTCGGCCACTTCGTCGACATCTCCGGCGACCTGACCCCGAACACCGGTGACAAGGCGCAGACCATCGCCGGGCTCTACGGCGGGTCGGTGGCCGCCTGGAACGCGCACGACCCCCTGACCGTGATGGCTCGCCACGGTCAGTACTCCGGGATCAGCGCCCGGTTCGTGGACGGCAGCAAGGAGAAGCTCCACACCCGGCAGGCCTACCAACTGTCAACCGCCGGTCGAAAGGTCGGCATCATGTCCCGGGTGATCGTCCTGCCCGGTGGGCACACCTGGCAGTTCGCGTCCAACGC
>JAWWOY010000335.1:0-3420 GCA_033851195.1 Kribbellaceae bacterium
GGTGACGCTACGGATCAAGTCCGACTCGGACACCACTCCGATCACCGCCCGGCTGATCGACTACGGACAAGCCGCGCGCTACTCGGGCGTCCGTCGTACCGGTGTGCAAACCTGCGCCGGTGAGAACGCGGCGTTCGACGACGCTTGTTACTTCACAGTCGACAAGGTCGCCACCGTCACCGACCACGGCATCATCGGCCGCGGCTGGATCGACGCGGCCCACAGCGACTCGCTGAGCAAGCCGAAGCCGCTCGTCCCGGGGCGCTGGACCACTGTCTCCGTGCCCTTGCGGGCGCAGGACATGGTGATCCCCAAGGGCCGCGTGCTCGGTCTCGCGGTGACCTTGAGCGACACCGAGTGGACCACCCCGAACGACACCGGCGCGACCATCGACATCGACCTGGCCCACAGCGACCTGCTGCTTCCGGTCACGGCCGGCAAGGTCACCGCGCCGACCAAGGCCCAGTCCCTCCAGGTCCGCATCAACACACCCAGCGAACGTCCCGACATGCACGAACCGCTCGGCTGATACTGCTGCCCGGCCCCCCTGCCCGCGATAGCGTCCCGCGGGTGATCCCGGGACATCGAACCCCACCTACTCGTCCTTCCACCACGCTTGGCTGGCTGCCTGCACCTAGCCCGATCAAGGCTCGCCCTTTGTGCACCCACCGGCCGGGCAGGTCTGGTCAAGATGGCTGGACTGTGCACAAAGGCGCAACCCACCCCGCTGGGAATCGCAGTGCTCGGCGGGGAAACTCAATTGCTCGGGCGGGAGGCCGCTGAGAGGGTGTGCGCCATGCCTACCTTCTTCTCCGCGCACGACGGGACCAAGCTTGCCTACCACGTGTTTGGTGACGGCCCTCCTGTGGTCTGCCTGCCCGGGGGGATGCAGGCCTCCGCTTATCTCGGCGACCTCGGCGGGCTTTCCGCACACCGGCAGTTGATCATGCTGGATCTCCGGGGCACCGGCCAGTCAGCGATCCCGGACGATGCCGCCACCTACCGGTGCGACCGACTCGTCGATGACGTGGAGGCCCTGCGGGAGCACCTTGGCCTGGACCGGATGGATCTGCTCGCCCATTCTGGCGGCGCGAATCTGGCGGCGCTATACGCGGAACGCCACCCGGAACGAGTCAGCAAGCTCGCGCTGATCACGCCCAGCGTCATGGCCGTGGGGCTCCAGATCACTGGCGAAGACCGGCTCGCGACCGCGCACTTCCGCCAGACCGAGCCGTGGTTCGCGGCGGCGTTCGCGGCCTTGGAAGCGATCGTTGCGGGCAAGGCCACGGACGACACCTGGCAGGCCATCGCGCCGTTCTCCTACGGCCGCTGGGATGAGGTGGCTCAAGCCCATCAGGCTGCCGAGGACCGCCAGCGGAACAACGAGGCCGCGGCTGCAGTTGCCGCCGAAGGCGCTTTCGACCCGGACGCCACCCGCGCAGCAATTGCACGGTTCGAGGCGCCGGTGCTGCTACTCGCCGGGGAAGCTGATCTGAGCGCCCCGGCTCGCGTGCTGGCCGAGTTCGCCGGGCTGTTCCCGAACGCCAAGCTCGTCGTCCAACCCGGAGCCGGACATTTCCCGTGGCTCTACGATGCCGACCGGTTCGTGGCGGCCACCGCGGAGTTTCTGAGGTAACGCTCGCCCGCTGCGGAACGATGTCGCAGAGCACAAGCGCCTCGTAGCGACGTTTCAAGGCATTAGTTCGGGGCGCCTTCGGAGATGAAGTGCATGGGGTCGCCGAAGCCGAGGTCGGTGATGCCGGCGCTGTGGAATGCGCCGACCAGCAACGACCGCCGATGCGCCGCGAAGGTCAGTACGTGCGCCACCATGCCGCCATAGGTGAACACTCGCGGCGGTTCACAGGTGGTGTCCACGAAGCTTTCGTCGAAGCGGCCCTCATCGTTCAGCTTGTTGACCAAGGCAACGAAGCGGGACCCGGCCGAAGCATGCCGGGCTCGCAGCTCCGCGATCGGTGTGGTGACTTGCTTGCCACACTCCGGCACCTGGAACGGCCGATCGTCGACCGAGGCCAGCCACATCTCCTCCTGCCAGACCATCCGGTCCAGCAGATACCGGATCGACACGTCGTCGTCGATGCCTTCCACGGACAGTTCGATCGGCGCGTCCAGAGCGGTGGCATCCAGCCGCGCGCCGCGTTCGATCATCTCGCCGGTCAACCAGACATGGTGTTCGACCATCCTGACCAGAACGTCCATCCCTTTGGCCTTTCTTCTGGCAGGCAGGCGCAAACCTGCCGGCGGTTGGAAGTGGACCCCGCTCGGCGCCGCCAGGAAGAACCGCCGCGACGGCTCCCGCCGCCACTCCCGCGGCGACATCCCGTACGCCCGCGCGAAAGCCCGGGTGAATGCCTCGTGCGAGCCGTAGCCGGCATCGATCGCCAACTCCAGTACGCCGGTGTCCTCGCTGAGCAGCCGGTATGCCGCCCGCTCGAGCAGCAGCCGGCGGCGGAACGCGGCAGGCGACTCACCCGCCGCCGCGGTGACAACCCGATCGAAGTGGAACCGGGACAGGTGCGCCCGCCGGGCAATGTCGGCACCGGTGGTCGCCGGGTCATCCAGGCTGTCGGCTACCGCGGCCACGAAGTTCGCGAACAGATCCGTCGGGGTCATGCCACCACTGTGCCCGCCCGGGCGCCCACCGGACTTGATCGCACTTGCTCAAACCTCCGTCCACACCACCGGTACAACGGCGTACGGACGACGAGCGTGTCAGGTTGGCGGAGTACTCCGCCATGTGTAGTAGTGTGGTCGGCAGAGCACCGCGAGGTCCGGTCTGAGGGGTCCGGCCCTCGCGGTGCGACAGCGGATCCACAGGGATCAACAGCGGACTTGAGAGGGAGGGGCGATGGACCCGAGCCAGTTGCTCAAAGGCGTGCTCGATCTCGCCGTGCTGGCGGTGCTGCGAGAGGCGGACGGCTACGGGTACGACGTGCTGCGGCGGTTGCGCGCCGCCGGACTCGAGGACGTCGCGGACGCCTCGGTGTACGGCACACTGCGCCGGTTGTTCGCGGCCGGCGCCCTGACGTCGTACGTGCAGCCCAGCGAGGAGGGCCCGCACCGCAAGTACTACGGGCTGAACAAGACCGGCCAAGACCTGCTGGCGCAGTCCACCAAAACCTGGAACCACTTCGCCGACACCATGTCGGTGCTGCTCAAGGAGGCGGCGTGAACAGCACTCTGACCGACCCGGTCGCGACCTACCTGGCCCAGATCCGGGCCGAGCTGAGCGACCTGCCGCCGGGTGAGCTGGAGGACGTGCTCGACGACGTCACCGGCCACCTGACGGACGTGGCGGCCGAGCTCGACGGCGAGCCCACAGCGGCCGCGCTGGAGAACCGGCTCGGAACCCCGCGGCAGTACACCGACGAGCTCCGCACCGCCGCTGGCTACCCGCCAAGG
>JAWWOY010000353.1:0-3258 GCA_033851195.1 Kribbellaceae bacterium
TGACGGATTCGTTGACCGGGGACGTCCGGACCGATCCGTATGTGTCGTCGACCGGCTATGCCGCGGACGGCAAGCTGGCCGGACGGCAGTATGCGAACTCGCATCACCCGCTGAGCCGTGCATATTCCTACGAGCCCGGCACCCAACGTCTGTCGCGGGTACAGACGCTGATCGGAGCTCCAGACCACCAGGAAGCCGAACAGGACGACACTTACGCCTGGGACCCGGCCGGGAACATCCAGCAGATCACCGATGTCACCGGCTCCGACCCGATCGCCACCTGCTTCGACTATGACGCACTGAACCGGCTCACGCACGGCTGGACGACCAGCCGGACGGACTGCTCCGACGGCGCTGACAAACTCATCCACGACGGACCGGCGGGCTTCAACCAGTCGTGGACCTACTCGGCCGACGGGAACATCACCTCGGTTCGCTCGCTGGGCCACGTCGAGACCTACCGGTACGACGATCCGAACCACCCGCACGCGGTGACGAAGAGCGGTGCCGAGTCGTTCAAGTACGACGCCAACGGGGCGATGATCGAGCGGCCCGGGTTACTCGGTGGCCTGGTGCCCACCAGGCTGGCCTGGAACGCGCAGCAACAACTGGAGTCCGAGACCAGCACCCTGGTCAGCAGGACGGAGTTCGTCTACGCTCCGGACGGTTCGCGGATGGCCCGGGTCGATCCGCTGGGGGTCACGGCGACCCTCTACATCGACGGACAGGAGATCCTGGTCGTCGCCGGGGTCGTCAAGGCGTCGACGCGGTTCTACTCACATGCCGGTGTCACAGTGGCCGAACGGCTTCCACTCGGCACGCTGGCCTGGCAGCTCCAGGACACCCAGGGATCGGCGCAGATCGTCGTGCCCGACGGCTCGGCTGTCGCCAGCCGGACCTACTACTCGCCGTACGGCGAGATCCGGACCCCGCTGACGCCGCCGGTCACCGAGCACGGCTGGCTGGGCAAGACCTTGGACCCGACGACTGGTCTGAGCGCTCTTGGTGCCCGCTACTACGACGCTGGGCTGGGGCGCTTCCTGTCGACCGACCCGGCCACTGACGCAACCTCTGCACAGACGCTGAACGCCTATGCCTACGGCGCGAACAACCCGATCACCTACGTGGACCCGACCGGACTCTGGAGCCTCTCGGGTGCCTGGAACGCGGTCAAGAGCGGTGTCAGCAAGGCCGTCGACTGGGTCGACGAGCACAAGGGCCTGATCGCGAACGTCGCGGTCGGCATCGGGGTCGGCATCGCGATCGGGGCGGTCTGCGCGACGGGAGTCGGCTGTCTCATCATGGCCGGCGTCGCGGCCGGTGCGGCCGGTGCCGCCGCAGGCTACGGCGTCGACGTAGCGGAGGGTAAGAAGGACTTCTCCTGGGGCGGGCTGGCCGGCAATGTGGCGGTGGGCGCGGCGATCGGCGGGCTGACCGCCGGTGCCGGTGCCGCACTCGGCGCTGGTGCCCGGGCCGCTGCCAATACGGTAGCGGGAAAGGCCGTCACGGCTGCCGCGTCGAAGGTCGGTACGTCGGTCGCCAACTCTGCTGTCGGTCAGTCGGTCAAGGCCGGCGCAACTGCGGCCACCGGCGCGGCGAAAGCTGCCGGGGCGAAGGTGGCTTCGGCGGCCAAGGCCTCAGTCGGCCGCGGTGGCCGGCCGAAGACGGCAGCCGGTGCCTGCAGCTTCGCAGCGACGACCGCAGTCGTGATGGCGGACGGTGTCAACAAGGCGATCTCCGACGTGAAGGTCGGCGACAAGGTCCTGGCGACCGATCCGGAGACCGGCGAGCAGGCGCCGAAGAAGGTCACGCACGTCTGGGTCCACCCCGACGAGGTCGTCGACCTCGAGTTGGGTGGCCGCACCATCACCACGACCGAGGACCACCCGTTCTGGAATGCGACTGACCGGCAGTTCCAGCGGGCAGACCAGCTGGACCGCGGCGATCGGGTGCTCGCGGCCGATGGCAGCAAGGTCGCGGTGATCGGGATCCGTCCCGGATCGGCCCGCCCCGCCACGGCGTACAACCTGACGGTCGAAGGGATCCACACCTACTATGCCGGTGCCGTCCTGGTGCACAACACCTGTGGGGTGCCGCTGTCGACGGCAGCCAAGGACGACCTCCGAGCCGAGGCCCGCGACATCTGGCAGCAGACGACGGGTCGCCGCGCCATCTGGGACGGAATGCAGGTGCATCACCGGGTGCCGCTGGAGTGGGCGCATCTGACCCCCGGCTCGCCGAACCGGTTGGCGAACCTGGTCGGGATGAAGACGGCCGACCACAACCAAGTCACCCAAGCGTGGAATGCCTGGAAACGAGGGCTTGGCGGGTCTCAGCCATCCAGCGCCGATATCATCCAGAAGGCGATCGAGATCGACAAACAGTTCGGACATCTGATGGTCTTTCCCAAATGACAGAGAACTCTCGCTACGCTGAGGTCCTCGACCTGCTTGGTCAGGTCGAGAGACCGCCTTCCCCGCGGCCAGTGAGCGGGGCGACCGACGAGCAGTTGGACGGGCTGCGCCAGGCCCTCGGCTTCGAGCCGCCCGCCGATCTGGTCGACTGGTTGCGCGTGTGCAACGGGGTGATCGCGGGACCGGGCGGAATCTATGGGGCCGCCCCGCCCGAGGACTTCCTGGACATCGCCGGGGTGCTGCAACTGTTTCCCCGTTGGCGTGACAACCGGTGGATCCCGGTGGCCGGGGACGGGACCGGGAACCACTATGTCCTGGATGCGAGCCGGCAGCACCTTGATCGGGACGCCCTGTTCTTCGTCGATGTGATGGAAGATCCGGACGAGTTGTCCTATGTGGTGGCGTCGTCCCTCGACCGGTTCCTGCGGTTCCTACTGCGGGCGGAGCTCGGGGATCGACGGTGGCCGTTCGACGAGGAGTATGTCAGCGCGGAAGATCCGGAGATCCTCGCGGTGGATCCAGCTGTCCTACTGCCGTGGAACGCTTAGCCCGTCGTTGCGCAGCGACACCAGCAGGACTGCGGTAGGGCCACCCGCCGTACCAGTGGGATCGGTCGGTCGTCAGCGTTCGCTGACGATGACGTCGACCGAGTACTGGTCGGCTCGGTAGCAGTGGTCGCCGAACTCAACCGGGGAGCCGTCGGGGTCGTAGGCGCTGCGGGTCATGGTGACGAGGGGCTCGGCCTTGGACATGTGCAGGGTCCGGCGCTCCTCGGCGGTGGCGTTGCGGGCGCCGATCCGCTGGCGTGCCACCGTCGGGCGGATCCCCCGCGCCCTCAGCACGG
>JAWWOY010000400.1:0-10935 GCA_033851195.1 Kribbellaceae bacterium
TCGGTGTCCGGGTCGTCCTGGAACGCCTGCAGCGCGTCGATGTGCGTGGTCCCGATGATCGGGTCGCCACCGATACCGATCGCCGAGGAGAACCCGAAGTCACGCAGTTCGTACATCATCTGGTAGGTCAGCGTGCCGGACTTCGAGACCAGGCCGATCCGGCCCTGGCCCGCGATGTCGGCCGGGATGATGCCCGCGTTCGCGCGTCCCGGACTGATCAGCCCGGGGGAGTTCGGCCCGATGATCCGGGTGCCGGAGGCCTGGGCGTGCGCGAAGAACGCGGCGGTGTCGTGCACCGGTACGCCCTCGGTGATCACGACCACCAGTGGGATGCCCGCGTCGATGGCCTCGATCACCGCACCCTTGGTGAACCTCGGCGGCACGAACACGATCGACACGTCGGCGCCGGTCGCCTTCACCGCGTCAGCGCAGGAGCCGAACACCGGCACCGTGACGCCCTCGAACTGGACGCTCTGGCCGCCCTTGCCCGGGGTGACGCCGCCTACGATCTGGGTGCCGGCGGCAAGCATTCGCTGGGTGTGCTTCTGCCCCTCGGAGCCGGTCATGCCTTGAACGATGACCTTGCTCTCCTCGGTGAGGAAGATCGCCATTTCCTGTCCTCCCTATACCTGTACGCTTTGTGCGGCCAGCTCGGCGGCCAGCTCGGCGGCCCGGTCGGCAGCGCCGTCCATGGTGTCGACCACCGTCACCAGCGGGTGGTTCGCTTCGGCGAGGATCCGGCGGCCCTCGTCCACGTTGTTGCCGTCCAGCCGGACCACGAGCGGTTTGTTCGCCTTCTCGCCGAGCAGTTCGAGGGCCTGCACGATGCCGTTCGAGACCGCGTCGCAGGCGGTGATGCCGCCGAAGACGTTGACGAACACACTGCGGACCTGCGGATCGCCGAGGATGATGCGCAACCCGTTGGCCATCACCTCGGCCGAGGCGCCGCCGCCGATGTCGAGGAAGTTGGCAGGTTTGACGCCACCGTGCGCCTCGCCGGCGTACGCGACCACATCGAGGGTGCTCATCACCAGCCCGGCGCCGTTGCCGATGATGCCGACCTCGCCGTCCAGCTTGACGTAGTTGAGGCCCTTCTCCTTGGCCTCCGCCTCGAGTGGGTCAGCCGCCGCCTTGTCGTCGAAAGCGGGGTGGTCGGGGTGCCGGTACTCCGCGTTCTCGTCCAGCGTGACCTTGCCGTCGAGGGCCTCGAGGCGCCCGTCGGCGAGCTTCACCAGCGGGTTCACCTCGACCAGGGAAGCGTCCTCCTTGATGAACACCGCCCAGAGCTTCTCGATCAGCGAGGCGGCCTGGCCGGCGATCTCCGGCGGGAAGCCGGTCGCCGCGACGATCTCCGCCGCCTTCGCCTCGTCGACTCCGGTAGCCGGATCGATCGACACCTTCGCGATCGCGTCGGGGTTGGTCCTCGCGACTTCTTCGATCTCGACACCGCCCTCGGTGCTGGCGATGCAGAGATAGTTGCGGTTGGCCCGGTCAACGAGGAAAGAGAAGTAGTACTCCGCCACGATGTCGGCTGCCGGTGCGATCAGAACCCGGCGGACGGTGTGGCCCAAGATGTCCATGCCGAGGATGTCGTGCGCCCGGGCGACGGCCTCCTGCGGGTCCGCGGCTAGCTTCACGCCACCCGCCTTGCCGCGACCGCCGGCCTTCACCTGCGCCTTGACCACGACCCGGCCGCCCAGCGCCTCGGCGGCGCCGGCCGCGTCGGCGGCTTCCTCGACCACCGTGCCGAGGGTGACCGGCACGTCATGCCGGGCGAAGAGTTCTTTGGCTTGGTACTCCATCAGATCCACGTCTTGGTCCTCCTCGGGAGCCGGCAGCTTCGGATGACGACTGTATGCTGTATGCACAATTGTTCACAAGGCCTCAGCTCTGGACAACTGATGGTGGATGGGGGTACCACAGTCCATACGGTATGCAGTAGTCAGGAGGCGATCCATGAGCGATGCAAACACGAGTGCGCCTCCACGGGACGTGCGCGACGTCTACGGCCGGCGGTACCGCATCGGCGAGGATGCGCGTGATCTGACCGGGCACTCGCGGCAGTGGCAACGATGGGCCGCCTGGGCCTGCATGGCGGCGATCAGCCCGCTCCAGTATTCGTTCGGCTCAGCTGCTCTCGGCTTGCAGTCCGACCGAGCCTGGGGGTCGGTTGAGACGATGTGGCTGCTGGCGGTCTTCATCGCCTGCCAGGCCGTGGTTGCGATACCAGCCGCGTGGGTCCATCGAGCCAGGCGAGTTACGCCGACTCAGCTCGTCGTACTGGGTGGTGTGTTCGCCGCCATCGGCTTGGTGACCCTGGCCCATGCCGGGAGCTTCGCTGCGGTCGTGCTGGGATACGCCTTGGTGGGCGGGGTCGGCGCCGGAGTCGTGTACTCCGCCTGCATCACGACCGCCGCACGGTGGTTCCCGGACAATCGGGTCGCGACGATCGGCTTCGTCACCGGCGGCTTCGCCTGCGGCGCAGTGCCAAGCATCGCGCTGCTGAGCATTTACACGTCGGAGGGTGGTCGCCGACTCGTCTTCGACCTCACTGCTCTGGTCGCCCTGCTGGTGGTCGTGACCGCCGGCCGGCTGCTGAAGGATCCGCCGCGACACTGGTGGCCGGCGGAGATCGATGCACAGGCCTGGGCGGTCGACCGCAAGCTGAACCGCAGCTTGCCGCACAACATCCCCGCGATCCGCTTCTACGGGCCGGGCGAAGCGATGCGCACCGGTGCGCTGCCGCTGATGTGGCTGACCCTCGCGCTGAGTACGGCGATTTCGCTGTGCGGCATCGCCTTCGTGGTCAGCTACGCCATCGAGGCGGATCTGGGTGCTGCCGTAGCCGGTCTGGCGGCGGGATTGCTTGCCGCGGTCAACGGTTTCGGTCGGGCCTTCGCCGGGAACCTGTCCGACCGGTTCGGCCGGCGGCGGGTGCTGGCCGCCGTCCTGATGATCGAGGGGATCACCCATGTCGGTCTCGCACTAGCAGGTGAGTCCGGCATCGCCTGGTTGTTTGTCGTCTGCGCAATGTTCGCAGGTCTGACCGGCGGCGCCTTCTACGCCATCCTCGCCAACCTGGTCCTCGAGTTCTTCGGTGAGAACAGCCTGCTGCAGAACCAGGCGATCCTCTACAGCGCCAAGGCCGTCGGTGGCCTGATCGGCGTGGGCGGTGGCGCCTCTCTGGTGGCTGCCGCTGGCTATCGGCCACTCTTCCTGTATGCGGGTCTGCTCGGAGTCGGCACGGCCCTGACCGTGCGCTTCCTCAAGCAGCCAGGGCGGCCGGCCCTGCCAGTCAGACCTCAGCTTGGTACTCCTGTGGTAGGCACTACGGGGCAGGGCGAGTGAGCCGGGCGGAGGCCGTGGCCACATCTGGCCCCGGCGAGTGGAAGGCTCAGTACGGCGTAGTCGAGCGGCCCGACCCCTGTCTCGTGCAGTTGGTCTCCAAGTTGGCGCGGGAGCCCTGGACGGATCGGCCCAGTTGTGTGCATCCGGCGCTGGGGTCGATCGGCCGAATGGTTCACGACTGCAGCAGCCGCGAGAACAGAGCGGCGTTGTTGCCGTTGGCATCGGCATTCATCGGGACGGCCCACGTCGGCTTCGATACCTCCGCGAGGCTGGTTGCGCTCTGTGTCTCGACGGCACTGACCAGCCCTGATCAGCGACGCATCACGGCAGATGAGCATCGCAGGCTCGCTGCCGCGCATCAGACGGCCCTGTACCTCCTGTCAGGCCGAGAAGGCGAGCAGCTCGGCGGAACAGCGCGCTGGTGGTTCCCGGTGCTTGACCGGGTAGGGCTGAGTGAACCCTTCTACCGGACCTTCGTGGCAACAGAGCATGCTGCGGAAGCCGTGGCAGTGACCGCTCGGGCCTCTGGCGCCGACAGCGACGTACGGCTTCGGCAGTTGTTGCGGCAGTGCCTCGCGACGGCGTCCAGGACCGTGAGGGCGGACGAACGGCGCCGAGATGACAGTCAGGGAGCTCGGCGGTCGGGTGCTCCAAGACCGTCTGTGTCGACGTCGGCCGATGCCCACCAGTTGTGGTCGTAGTCCCCGTCCGGGATCACGACCAGGTCGTGGCCGGCGGGAGCCCGGGTCTGCTCCTCCAGCCGCCGCAGGTCGGATGCGCACCTCGCCACGTCATCGATCAGCCGCAGTACGTCGAGGTTCGGACCGAGCTGATTCCTCAAGCCCGCAACGGCAATCTCAAGAGCTTGGATGGCATGCCTGGTGCGGTTCAGTTCGTCGTGGATCGTCATCGATTCCCCCTCGCCTCTCGACGCTTCGTCGCAAGCATACGGGATACTGCATACAGTGGTCGCGCCAGATATCCCGTCGGCTTCGAGCTATGGACAACTGTCGCGACGGTGCGATATGACTACGACTACACCATACGGTATGCAATCTACTGAGTATCTACTGAGTCTGGCCCCTTCGCCCCAGCACCATGCAGTACCCGAGGCGCACAAAGCCTTCCGATGAGGAGATGACTGCACAGATGGCCCAAACAGTGTCCGAATCAAATGTGGTCGCGGACGTGACCCAACCGGAGTCGAGCGTCACGACGATCTCGGGCGGGCATCTGGTGGCCAAGGCTTTGAAGGCCGAGGGAATCGACGTGATCTTCACCTTGTGTGGCGGTCACATCATCGACATCTACGACGGCTGCGTCGACGAAGGCATCGCGGTCGTGGACGTCCGGCACGAGCAGGTGGCGGCCCACGCCGCGGACGGGTACGCCAGGATGACCGGCAAGCCCGGGTGCGCCGTCGTCACCGCCGGCCCCGGCACGACCGATGCCGTGACCGGTGTCGCGAATGCCTTCCGGGCTGAGAGCCCGATGCTGCTGATCGGCGGCCAGGGAGCCCTGAACCAGCACAAGATGGGTTCGCTGCAGGACCTCCCGCATGTCGACATGATGACGCCGATCACGAAGTTCGCCGCCACCGTGCCGCACACCTCACGGGTCGCGGACATGGTCTCGATGGCGTTCCGCGAGTGCTACAACGGGGCGCCTGGCCCGTCCTTCCTGGAGATCCCGCGCGACATCCTGGACGGCTCCGTGCCGCTGGAGCAGGCGACGATCCCCGAGGCCGGCCACTACCGCGGGTCGACCAAGAGCATCGGCGACCCGGCCGCGGTCGAGGCGCTGGCGGACCTGCTGGCGCGGGCCGACAAGCCGGCCGTGCTGCTCGGCACCCAGGTCTGGACCGCACGGGGTACCGACGCGGCGATCGAGTTCGCCCGCAAGCTGAACATTCCCACCTACATGAACGGATCGGCCCGCGGCACCCTGCCGCCCGGCGACCCGCACCACTTCCACCTGTCCCGGCGGTACGCGTTCAACAACGCGGACCTGATCCTGATCGTCGGCACCCCGTTCGACTTCCGGATGGGCTACGGCCGCCGGCTGCCGAAGGGCGCGACCGTCGTCCAGATCGACATGGACTACCGCACCGTCGGCAAGAACCGCGACATCGATCTCGGCCTGGTGGGCGACCCCGGCGCGATCCTGGCCGCTGTCACCCAGGCAAGCTCCGGCCGGCTGAAAAACAAGGCCAATGACCGCAAGGCCTGGTTCGACGAGCTCCGCGCGGAGGAGGACGCGTCGTACCAGAAGCGGCTGCCCCGGCAACTGTCGGACGCGAACCCGATCCACCCGCTGCGACTGGCACACGAGATCAACGAGTTCCTCACCGAGGACTCGATCTACATCGGCGACGGCGGCGACATCGTCACCTTCTCCGGTGGCGTGGTCCAGCCGAAGTCGCCGGGCCACTGGATGGACCCGGGGCCGCTGGGCACGATCGGCGTCGGTATCCCGTTCGTCATGGCGGCGAAGTACACCCGGCCCGACAAGGAGGTCGTCGCGCTGTTCGGCGACGGTGCCTTCTCACTGACCGGGTGGGACTTCGAGACCCTGGTGCGCTTCAACCTGCCGTTCGTCGGTGTCGTCGGCAACAACTCGTCGATGAACCAGATCCGCTACGGCCAGGAAGCCAAGTACGGCGCCGCCCGCGGCCGGATCGGCAACACCCTCGGCGACGTCAAGTACGACGAGTTCGCCAAGATGCTCGGCGGCTACGGCGAAGAGGTCCGTGACCCCAAGGACATCGCGCCGGCCATGCAGCGGGCCCGGGAGTCGGGTCTGCCGTCCCTGATCAACGTATGGGTCGATCCGGACGCGTATGCGCCCGGAACCATGAACCAGACCATGTACAAGTAGCGATCCCGACGGCGGCGCGTTCCCCCGACGGGCCGCCGTCCACAGCTTTGGAGGACCAGGATGGGTAAGGCCCTTGAAGGTGTCCGCGTACTGGACATGACCCACGTGCAGTCCGGACCGTCCTGCACACAGATACTCGCGTGGCTCGGAGCCGACGTCGTCAAGCTCGAGGCGCCCACCGGCGACATCACCCGGCAGCAGCTGCGCGACATCCCGGACGTCGACAGTCTGTATTTCACCATGCTCAACTGCAACAAGCGCAGCATCACGTTGAACATGAAGTCCGAGCGCGGCAAGGAGATCTTCACCGCTCTGGTCCGGGACTCCGACATCCTGGTGGAGAATTTCGCCCCAGGTGCGGTGGACCGGATGGGGTTCACCTGGGAGCGGCTCCAGCTGATCAACCCCAAGCTGATCTTTGCCTCCATCAAGGGTTTCGGCCCCGGCCGCTACGAGGACTTCAAGGCGTACGAGGTGGTCGCGCAGGCGATGGGCGGTGCGATGAGCACCACCGGCTTCGAGGACGGTCCGCCGCTCGCGACCGGTGCCCAGATCGGTGACTCCGGCACTGGTATCCACCTGGTGGCCGGCATCCTGGCGGCGCTTTACCAGCGAGTGGAGACCGGGCGTGGCCAGCGGGTGAGTGTGGCGATGCAGGAGGCCGTGCTGAACCTCAGCCGGGTGAAGCTCCGCGACCAGCAGCGACTGGCGCACGGCCCGCTGAAGGAGTACCCGAACTCCGACTTCGGTGACGAGGTGCCGCGCTCGGGCAACGCCTCCGGCGGTGGCCAGCCAGGCTGGGCTGTCAGGACCGCCCCGGGTGGTCCGAACGACTACATCTACGTGATCGTGCAGCCGCCGGGCTGGGCCCCGATCAGTACGCTGATCGGCCGGCCCGAACTGGCCGACGACCCGGAGTGGAGCACGCCGCAGGCCCGGCTCTCCAAGCTGGACAAGATGTTCGAGCTGATCGAGGCCTGGACCATGCAGCACAGCAAGTTCGAGGTGATGGAGAAGCTCAACGCGGTGAACGTGCCGTGCGGGCCGATCCTCAGCACGAAGGAGCTGATCGAGGACGAGACGCTGGCCGAGCTCGGCGCCGTCGTCGAGGTCAAGCATGCCCGGCGCGGCAGCTTCAAGACGGTGGGCTGCCCGATCAAGCTGTCCGATTCGCCGGTGCAGATCGAGACCTCGCCGGGTCTCGGTGAGCACAACTCGACTGTCTACGGCGCGCTGGGCATCGACACCGGCGAGCTCGAGGAACTGAAGGCCGCGGGGGTCGTCTGACCCAGCCCTGGCAAGTAGACGCAGCCCGCCAACAGGCTTCTTAGGAGCAGGCATGACATATGACAAAGCGGCGGTCCAGGCCGTCCTCGACAAGGCTCTCGCCGAGGGCCGCACCTCGCTGAGCGCACCGGAGGCCAAGCTGGTCGCGGACGCGTACGGCATCCCGACGCCGGGTGAAGGCCTGGCCACCACCGCCGAGGGGGCCGCGGGCCTGGCGGCCGAGATCGGGTTCCCCGTCGTCCTGAAGATCGTCTCGCCGGACATCCTGCACAAGACCGAGGCCGGTGGCGTGGTGGTCGGGGTCGACAGCGCCGAGGCCGCGGTGAAGGCGTACCAGGACATCATCCGGAACGCGAAGGCCTACCAGGCCGACGCGGACATCACCGGCGTCCAGGTGCAGAAGATGCTGGTCAGCGGGCCTGACGTCCAGGAAGTCATCGTCGGGTCGGTCACCGACGAGACCTTCGGCAAGATCGTCGCGTTCGGCCTCGGCGGTGTCCTGGTCGAGGTGCTGAAGGACGTCACCTTCCGGCTCGCGCCGACCTCCCCGGAGGAGGCGCGATCGATGGTGGACGGTATCAGCGCGCACGAGATGCTGAACGGCGTACGAGGGTCGAAGCCGGTCGACAAGGACGCGATCGCCGCCATCATCACCCGGCTGTCGGACCTGGTCGAGGACTTCCCGCAGTTCGCCGAGGTCGACTTCAACCCGGTGCTGGCGACCCCGGACGGGGCGACCGCCGTCGACGTCCGGATCATCGTGGACGCCGAGGCAGGCAAGCCGGTGGAACGGTTCTCGCAGCAGGAGATCCTGGCGTCGATGAACCGGATCATGAAGCCCAAGGCGGTCGCCGTGATCGGCGCCTCCGCCGAGGACGGCAAGATCGGCAACTCGGTGATGAAGAACCTCGTCAACGGCGGTTACGCCGGCGAGATCTACCCGATCAACCCCAAGGGCGGCGACATCCTCGGGCTGAAGGCGTACCCGAGCATCCGCGACGTACCGGGTGATGTGGACGTGGCGGTCTTCGCCGTACCGGCCAAGTTCGTCTCCGGGGCGCTGGAGCAGTGCGGTCAGAAGGGCGTCGCCGGCGCGATCCTGATCCCGTCGGGTTTCGCCGAGACCGGTGACCTGGAGCTACAGAACGAGGTCGTCGCCATCGCCCGCAGGCACGGCGTCCGGATCCTGGGACCGAACATCTACGGCTACTACTACCTGCCGGAGAAGCTCTGCGCGACCTTCTGCACGCCGTACGACGTGCAGGGCAGCGTGGCACTGTCGTCACAGAGCGGCGGTATCGGGATGGCGATCCTGGGCTTCAGCCGGTCGAGCCGGATGGGAGTCTCGGCCATCGTCGGAGTAGGCAACAAGGCCGATATCGACGAGGACGACCTCCTGACTTTCTTCGAGCAGGACGACAACACCAACCTGATCGCCATGCACCTGGAGGACCTCAAGGACGGCCGGGCCTTCGCCGAGACGGCCGCCCGGGTGTCGAAGAAGAAGCCGGTCGTGGTCCTCAAGGCCGGTCGGACGGACATGGGTGCCCGGGCCGCGAGCTCGCACACGGGTGCGCTGGCCGGCAACGACAAGGTGTACGACGACATCCTGCGGCAGAGCGGCGTGGTCCGGGCCCCTGGCCTGAACGACATGCTCCAGTACGCCCGGGGCATTCCGTTGCTGCCGACACCGAAGGGTGAGAACGTCCTCATCATCACCGGCGCGGGTGGCTCGGGTGTGCTGCTGTCCGACGCCTGCGTCGACAACGGCCTGCAGTTGATGTCGATGCCGGCCGACCTGGATGCCGCGTTCAAGAAGTTCATCCCGCCGTTCGGTGCCTCCGGCAACCCGGTGGACATCACCGGCGGCGAGCCGCCGTCGACGTACCGGAACACGGTCGCGCTCGGGCTCGAGGACGAGCGGATCCACGCGCTCATCCTGGGCTACTGGCACACGATCGTCACCCCCCCGATGGTGTTCGCCAAGCTCGTCTCCGAGGTGGTGGCGGAGTACCGCGCCCGCGGCATCGACAAGCCGGTGGTCGCCTCCCTGTCCGGCGACGTGGAAGTCGAAGAGGCCAGCCAGTACCTCTTCGAGCACGGCGTCGTTGCCTATCCCTACACCACCGAAACACCGGTCGCCGTCCTCGGCGCGAAGTACCGGTGGGCCCGCAACGCAGGTCCACTCGGTTCCTGAAGAGCAGCCCGGTAGTTCCAGTCGAGAGAGCGGTGATGCTGTTGGTCGGGAGGTCACGGTCGGGGGATCGATACTCTCTACAGTTGGCGTCGAAATAAGGAGACCGCTTTGGACGTCACCAGCAAGACCTCAGAAGTACCAGAAGAGCCTGTCCAAACTGCGTCAACCGACCGGGTCTGGCACGCCGGCCGACTCGAACCGATGCCGATCCGGAAGCTGCCGGCGGCACCACCGTCAATGCACATCCTCGGTCCGACCGTCTTCCTGGTCGCGCTCGGTGTCGGCATGGGTGAGTCCTACATGTGGCCCCGGCTCGTCCTGGTGTTCGGTCCGGATATCCGCTGGCTGTTCATGGTCGGCGTCACCCTGCAGGCGTTCGTGCTGCTGGAGATGGCGCGGTACGCGATGGCGACCGGGGAGAGCATCTTCTTCGGCGCGGCGCGGGTGTTCAAACCGTTGATGTGGTTCTTCTACGTCGCGGCCATCCTGATCTACATCTGGCCAGGGCACCTCTCGGCCGGTGCGGCCGCGTTCGAAGAGATAACCGGCATACCTTGGCAAGTCACAGCGTGTGTCTGCCTGGTCTTCGTCGGCATCCTGTTCAGCATGCTCTCGGTGATCTACAACTTCCTCGAGAAGCTGCTCGGCCTGTTGATCGGCTTCCTGGTGGTCGGTACGTCGATCATCGCGGCGATCGTCGGCAGCTGGGACGACCTGGCCCAGACGCTGGCCGGCATGTTCGCGATCGGGTTCCTGCCCGACAAGGCGCTGACCGAGGCGTGGTTCCCGATCCTGGTCGGGTCGATCGCCTTCGCCGGCCCGTCCGGCATGCAGCAGTTGTGGTACACGCTGCAGTTGCGCGACAGCGGCGCCGGTATGGGCGCGCACATCCCGAAGGTCCGCGGCCTGCGGACGTCCGGCGAGGCGGAGGCGATGCCGTCGCGCTGCTACATGTTCGTCACCGAGGACCCCGAGGAGATGAAGAAGTGGAGGGGCTGGCGCAAGTGGGTCACCTTCGACGCGATCCTGCTCTTCTGGGGCATCACCATGCTCGTCACGATCTCCTTCACGGTGCTGGCGATGGCCGCGGCCAGGGAGAATCCGAATGTAGGAGCCCTGATCGAGGGTGGTGACCGGTCCGCTGCGCTGCACGCGATGTCGGAAGCCTTCTCGGCGGCCGGCAGCCCGATCCTGGGCACGCTCTTCTTCGCCTTCATCGCTCTGAT
>JAWWOY010000417.1:0-4255 GCA_033851195.1 Kribbellaceae bacterium
CGGCCGTAGGAGGCGGCCAGTCGGCGCCGTCGGGTCAGGAACGTGACCCAGGTGTCGTCGGCCGGTCGCCACCCGGCCGCCGCGGCCCACACCGGCAACCGGTACAGGCCCCACCCCGACCGTGCGAGCCGGACCGCGCGCCGCGCATCCAGACTCGCCACCCGCGCGTCCTCGCCCACACCCACGGCCACCGCGCCCCCGCCCAGACAGGCGTCCTCGCTACCGGCCAGGGCCTCCCTGCCACCGCCCGGACGCGCATCCTGGCCCCCGCCCACGGCGTCCTGAATGAGGGCGTCCTGGCTCCCGGCCACGGCGTCCTGGCTTCCGGCCAGGGCGTCGCGGTCTCCCGGTCGGGGCGCCGGGTAGTCCGTGCTGGTAGGGATTAGTGGCGAGCGCCCGGCCGGATGCGGCAACGGGCGCAGCACCTCGTCCGTCGGCTGTTCGACCGGGCACTCGCTCATGTACCCGAAGATACGTTCGAATACAGACCGAGTCAAATCCACTGCCCCAAGTCACCACCGCAGTCCGGCGCTCGTGACCGGGAGCAGCCGAACCCTCCTTCGGACCGAAGAGGTCAGGGCTTCTTCTTGGACCGGCTGAACTGGGTGAGGCCGATGGCGATTCCAATGCCGACGCCGATCCCGACCCCGAGGGCAAGGTTTGTCCATCAGCAATCCGAAGGCGGACCCCAGCGTGAACCCCAACGCCACGCCGACGTCGTACCGGCTCGCCAACGGACGCGAAGAGGGGCGCTGCGGGTCACCCCACACCGCCCCTCATCGCAAATCACGGCGACTCCCCACAAATTACCGTCAGTGCTTCGACGCGCCTTCGGCACCGGCGCCGGTGAGCGCCCGAACCAGCAGTTCGTTGTAGCGATCGGCACTCGACCGGTCGCGGCTCAGGTAAGTGCCGACGACGCCGAGGATGAAGCCGAGCGGGATCGACACGATGCCCGGGTTGGACAGCGGGAACCAGGCGAAGTCGACGCCGGTGAACATCGACGTGGGCTTACCCGATACCACCGGCGAGAAGATCACCAGTACGACGGCGGAAATCAGGCCGCCGTAGATACTCCAGACCGCGCCCGAGGTGTTGAATCGCTTCCAGAACAAGTTGAACAGCAGCGCCGGTAGGTTCGCCGAGGCCGCCACCGCGAAGGCGAGGGCCACCAGGAAGGCGATGTTCAGCTTCTGTGCCGGGATGGCCAGCGCGATCGCTACCGCGCCGATGCCGATCGCGGCGAACCGGGCCACCCGGATCTCGTTCTTCTCGCTGACCTTGCCCTTGGCAATGACATTGACGTAAAGGTCGTGGGCGAACGAGGAAGCCGAGGTCAGGGTGAGACCGGCGACTACGGCCAGGATGGTGGCGAAGGCAACCGCCGCGATCAGAGCCAGCAGGATCGCGCCGCCCAGCGAATCGGCACCACCGCCGACCATCTCGGCCAGCAGTACCGACGCGGTGTTGCCCTTCGAGGCGGCCACTGCGCTGCTCTTGCTGGTGTCGAGCAACGCGGCGGCACCGAAGCCAAGCGCCAGCGTCATCAGGTAGAAGGCGCCGATCAGGCCGATCGCCCACTGCACCGACTTCCGCGCGGACTTGGAGTCCGGCACGGTGTAGAAGCGGATCAGGATGTGCGGCAGGCCCGCCGTACCGAGGACCAGCGCCAGCCCCAGCGACAGGAAGTCGATCTGGCCGGTCAGGTCCTTGCCGTACAGCAGTCCGGGCTGCAGGAACGCCTCGCCCTTGCCAGACTTGGTTGCCGCCGCGCCCAGCAGCTCGGAGATGTTGAAGTGGAACTTCAGCAGCACCAGGAAGGTGATCAGCACGGTGCCGCTCATCAGCAGCACGGCCTTCACGATCTGCACCCAGGTAGTGCCCTTCATGCCGCCGACAGTGACGTAGAAGATCATCAGCGCGCCGACCAGCACGATCACGCCGGCCTTCAGCGTCGAGTCGGTGATGCCGAGCAGCAACCCGACCAGCGAACCCGCACCGACCATCTGGGCCAACAGGTAGAAGATCGACACCACGATGGTCGAGGTCGCGGCCGCGGTTCGGACCGGCCGCTGCTTCATCCGGAACGCGAGTTGGTCGGCCATCGTGAACCGGCCCGAGTTCCGCAGCAGTTCGGCGACCAGCAGCAGTGCCACCAGCCAGGCGACCAGGAAGCCGATCGAGTACAGGAAGCCGTCGTACCCGTAGAGGGCGATCTGGCCGGAGATGCCGAGGAACGACGCGGCGGACATGTAGTCGCCGGCCACGGCCAGACCGTTCTGGGCCCCGCTGAAGGACCGGCCGCCGGCGTAGTAGTCGGCAGTGGTCTTGTTCTGCCGGGAGGCCCACCAGGTGATGTAGAGCGTCACCGCGACGACCGCGGTGAACAGCGAGATCGTCAGCGCCTGGTTGCCCGGCTTGGTGTCGACGAGAGGCAGCAGCAGAGTGGTCATCGGCGGCGCTCCCTCTTGTACTTGGCGTTCAGCCCGGCGGCGAGCGGATCCAGCTTGCGGTTCGCGAACCGGCCGTAGATCGCGGCGATCACGAAGGTCGAGACGAACTGCAGCAGGCCGAAGATCAGCGCCACATTGACGTGCCCGATCACTTTGGTACTCATGAAGTCACGGGCCCAGTTGTTGCAGGCGATGTATGCCAGGTACCAGACCATGAAGGTGATCGTCCACGGCACCACGAAGTTCTTGTACCGGCGTCTGAGCTCCTGGAAGTCCCTGGACTCGTACACGGCCTGATAAGCCCGTGCCTCCCGCTCGAGCACCATCCGCTCGTGTTCGTCTTCCATCAGCACCCCTCACTCGGTGTCCTGCACCGGATCACGACCAGATGCACGTTAGCGGTTCGCTGCCCGGATGTGATCGAACGCGACGGCAACAGTTCGGATGCAAATAGCTGGCAGCAGAATTAGAGAGGTGGGACGATCGGCGCGTCCCGGGAGCGCTGGTAGTTGGCCAGGTCGCTCGGCCGGGTCCGGAAGCAGCTCGTCAGATACGGCATCCGCAGCGGCTCCGGCGGTCGGGCTGTGGTCTCGTAGATCGCGTCGATCTGCTCCAGCACAGACTCCCGCCGCGACTCGGTCAGTACGGCGACCCGCGAGTGCGACAGGGCGAGTTGCCGCAGCCCACCGCGATCCAGGTCGTGCCAGTGCCGGAACTTGGCCGTCTCCACCGCGGAGAACAGGTCGGACTGCAACAGGATCGGCATCGGGTCGAAGCGGTCGCCGTCGGCCAGGAAGTCCTCGCCGATCATGGCCCGGTGCAACCTGCGCACCCACGGCACCACGGTGTCGTAGTTGTTCCAGAGCAGACCCAGTACGCCGCTGGGCCGCAGCACCCGGGCGATCTCGGGCAGAGCGCGTGCGTGGTCGAACCAGTGGAACGCCTGCCCGACTACGACGGCATCGACCGAGCCGTGCGCCAACGGGATGGATTCGGCGGTCCCGACCATCGTGTCCACCCCGTGCAACCGGCGGCACAGCGCCAGCATGTCCTCCGACGGGTCGATCGCCACCACGTCGTGTCCGAGTGCAGCGGCGACCGCGGTGAGCTTGCCGGTACCCGCGCCCAGGTCGAGGATCTGCAGTCGGCCCGGCCCGAGGATCCAGGTCAGCGCGTCGGCAGGAAACGTCGGCCGGCCCAGGTCGTACGCGCGGGCGACAGCGCCGAACGAGCGCGCGTGCTCTGAGTCATCGGTGGTCATCACCGCAAATCATGCCGTAGCCGTGGCCGAAGGGTGACCGTTGAGCCACGTTCGGGCACGTTTCGGTCCCGCCTCGTGACTACTCGCCGAGCTTCTTCTGTTCGATGTGCTCGTTCAGGGCGTGCAACTCGGGGTGCTTCTCCATCACGGCGACCAGCGCGGCACAGTCCAGCTGAGCGGCGTCGTACTGCTCGATCAGGGTGGTCAGCAGCTCCCGGTCGTCCGCGGTGTCCAGGGTCAGCCGGTACTGCGATCCGTCCCGGGCATCGGACCAGGGCAGGTTGAGCAGCCGGATGTCGCCGGTGCGGTTCTGGTGCAGGTACGACGTGACGTGCTCGCGGTCGGCGGGCAGGGTGGCATCGGCGTCGGCCTGGAGCAGGCGGGCGGCCGAGAAGATCTCGTAGTCCATCCCGCGCGGGTAGGTCCGCTCGAGGCAGTTCGAGACGTACAGGTTCTCGTCGTCCTCGGCGCGGAACCGGTCGACGCCGGCGACGACCACGTCCGGGTCGATCAGCGGGCAGTCGGAGGTGACCCGGACGAC
>JAWWOY010000434.1:0-6446 GCA_033851195.1 Kribbellaceae bacterium
CTCGTCCGGCACCGCCGCCGCCAAGCAAGAAGCCCTCGAGGCCGTCGGCGTCAAGGTCGGCAAGACGCCGACCGAAACCGCCAACCTAATGCGCGAAATCATGAAAACCCTCACCGCATAACCCCCCACCTCCCGCCCACCCACGCGGCCCCGGTCCACCCCGGGGCCGCTCCTTCCCATCGTCGGTCCCTTGTTCCCCGGCGTGTCGCGCTTCGTCGGTCCCTTGATGCCGACGCCGGCCGGGCTCACCACGGCTGGGCCTGCCAGACGAGTGGTGGAACCACCGCACGGCGGACGCCCGCACCCTGCCGACTTCCCGCTTCGACTGGACACCGCACAGGCTGACTTACCGCTTCGACCGGCCGTGTGGGTCCTCGACTTCCCGCTTCGACTGGCCGGTTCGATGCCGTACGGCGTGCGGAAGCGGTACGTGGGGTATCGGCGGCCTGTCGGCGCGGGATGTGGGACAACCGAACTCCCGGCAACGCACCGCCGTACTACGCGAAACCTGCCGGGGCATCTCCAACCGGCCCGTGGGCAGCCGACTGTCGGGTGGAACCGCTTCGAGTCGGGCTATCCGGACGCCTCGTGGGGCTTGGCGTTTCGACGGTTTTCGGGCGGGTTACTCACGTCACGTGTCAGGTCGCCGGCCGCGATCCACCGGCAGTTGCGCCTTGTGGTCGACTTGCCGCTCAGGCGCGACAACCGGCGATTCTGGCAACGACCGGGGGCGCTGACGTCGGATACGGAGGCCCCCTGAGATTCGGGGAGGGGCCAGGCAAGGTCAGTGCGTAACCCTGGCAGATCCGGTCGCGGATCAGCGCGCGCGGCGTCGTACTTGGCGATCGTCCCGGTGCGGCTGACTTGGCTCCGGCCGTCGCGCCTGCGGCGGACAAGGGACCGATGAGCGGCCGACACGTCGGCGTACCAGGGACAGGTGACCGGCGACTCGGCGGCGCAAGGGGAACAAGGGACCGATGAACGGCGACACGCCGGGGAACAAGGGACCGATGAACGGTTATTTGAAGGCGGCGGAGCGTTCGGCGGCGCGGTTGAGGATCTCGCCGAAGGCGCTGTCGCTGATGTCGAGGTTCTTGAGCACCGGGTAGAGGATGTAGACCGCCTGTTTCCCGGATGCCGCGACACCGATCCGGAAGGTGGCGCTCTTGCCGCCGCCGGTGTCGTAGGTGACCTGCCAGGTCTGGCCCTTGATGGTGCTGAGGCTGACTGTGCCGGCCTTCTTGACGGTGGCGGTTGAGTTGGTCTTGGCGCAGCCGTCCACGTTCTTGCGGATGCCGGTGGCGAAGGAGGTCGCGCTCGCGCTCGAACCGAACTGGGCCACCATCGTGTCCATCCCGAACTCGGTCGGCACCGGCGCATCCGGTACGACGTAGGTCTGGAACTTGTACTTGGTGGCCTTGGCCTTCTTCAGGTCGATTTTTTCGCAGCCCGTGCCGGTGCGGGTCCCGCTGGCCACGCTGACCCAGGGCTTGCTGACCGAGCTGAGTACCGGCAGGTCGATCGGGGCCATGAACCCGGCCGGTTCCGTGGTCGGCAGCAGGCTCGGGGTGGCGGCCGGGTTCTTCCCGCAA
Organism: Kribbellaceae bacterium; assembly: GCA_033851195.1. Lineage (GTDB taxonomy): Bacteria > Actinomycetota > Actinomycetes > Propionibacteriales > Kribbellaceae > Kribbella. Next base: position 1,593 of record JAWWOY010000434.1, read on the forward strand.
CTGGTGCCGGTCTGGGCGCAGATCCGCTGCAGCCCGGCGCTGGCGGTGGCCAGGATGCCGGCCGTCGTCGGCGGGGTGCCGCCCGCGGTGTCGTATTCGAGCACCATCGTGGCCGGGCCGGCGGTGGTCACGCTGACCGTGCGGTACTTGTTGGTGGAGTTGCTGGTCGGCTGGCCGAAGACGGCGACCACGCCGCGCTCGCCGAGACCCGTGGTGGCGTAGCTGGCAACCAGCCGCACCTGGGGGGTCGAGCACTGGCCCAGCCAGCCGATGACGGTGCTGTACGCCTTGTTGGCAGCGGTCGAGTCGTTCGACACCTCGACGAACTGGACGGCGGTGTCCTTCGTGGTGGCGTTGCGGAAGTTGCGGACCCAGGTACGGATCCCCGCGGGATCGGCGAACCGCTGCGGCTGGCAGACGAACGAGTGGTCCGATGCGCTGCTGCCGTCGGCCGTGCTGGCGATGGTCCAGGTGCCGGCTGGGGCCAGCGGCTTGGCCGTGGCACCGTCGAGCAGCGCCTTCGTGTCCGCCAGAACCGTGGAATCCGCGGCGCTCGATTTGTCGTCCGCTGCGCTGGACTTGGCGCTGCCGGGGGAGCCGCCTCCACCGCTGGTGGCAGCCAAGGCCACGTATCCACCGCCACCGACCAGGACAAGGAGGGCAGCACCCGCGCCGAGCAGCCGGTTCCTGCGGCGTGCCCTGCGGCGGCGCGCCTCCCGTGCAGCGGCGCGCCCGCCCCGGGGCGCACGGTGGGAGCCGGTCATCTGATTCCTTGTCCTCCTGACTTAGTCCACCCGACGGTACCCGGTGTTCCAGTACGGTCCACCCCGAGCAAGACAGAGAGCAAGCGGGCCGAAGTCTTCCATATCCGGCGTGTCAGAACGAGCGGTCCCCCGCCAGCGGGTGACCATGGGAGTCAGATGACCGACATGATGAGCCGTCCGGGCGCCCGTGACGGCGGGACCCACCAGGCGCCCGGACCCGCCCGCGAGCCGGGAGGTGACGTCGTTGCCGCGCCGAAGCCGGTGGTCCTCTCGGCTGTGGTCGCCGCTGGCGCTTGCCTGCTCACCGGGCTCCTCACTTGCGCTGCCGTGGCCGTGGTCGGCTGGCTGGCTGCGACGGTGGGCGGCGCGTCTGGAGCCGTCCGGGCCGGGGCTGCGGTGTGGCTAGTGGCGCACAAGGCCGGCGCGACAGTCGGTGGCGGTTCGGTGAGTATCGCACCGCTCGGTCTGACCCTCTTCCTCGCGATCTGCCTCTACCGCGGCGGCAAGTTCGCCGCGCGGGTGAGCGCGGCTGACCGGACGAGAGACCTGATCCTCGCCGCAGCGGTGTTGGCCGTCTCGTACGGCGCCGGCGCGCTCCTGATCGCTCTGATCACCTCTGACAACACGGTCGAGGTTTCGCCGCTCTCGGCCTTGCTGGGTGCTACCTCCCTCGCGATCGTCGCAGGGACTGCCGGGGTCCTTGTCGAGTCGGGCGCCGCTGCAGACATCGCCGACGCGACGCCACCCGGTTTGCGGGACGCCGTGCCCGCGGCAGTCGCGGCCCTGCTCACCGTGGTGGCTGCCGCAGCTGTCCTGTACGCCGTGGTGCTGGTTGTGCATTTCTCCCGGGTCACCGCGATGCTGGAGGCGCTGGATGCCGGTGTCATCGGCTCTGTGGTGCTGTTTGGCATCTGCCTGACGCTGTTGCCGAACGTGATCCTGTACGTCGTCGCGTTCCTTGCAGGCCCGGGTTTCCAGTTGGGCGTCGGTACGTCGATCGCGCCGACTGGGGTGGACGTGGGGAGCCTCCCGGCGCTGCCGCTACTCGCAGCGGTGCCGGCTGATGGAGCTACGTCGTCGTACTTGCTGGCTCTGACGGCTCTGCTGCCGCTACTGGCCGGCGGCGTTGCTGGGCTGGTCGTGGTCAGGCGCGGGCTGGCCGCGCCGGATGCAGAGGCGCTGGGCTGGGATGCCTTCGCGCTGCGCGGTGGGATCGCTGCATTGCTGGCCGCAGTCGGCTTGCTGGTGCTGATGACTCTCTCCGGCGGATCGGCTGGACCGGGCCGGATGGCGGCGGTGGGGATCCCGGGCGCACTGTCGGCGGCTGGAGTGCTTGGGGCAGGAATGGCGATCGGTGCAGCGATCACTGCGGGTGTCGTCGCCGCCCGTCGGCCCCAGCCCGGGCAGTCCACTAGCTGACCGCTGCAAGCCCGCTGGCGCCTGCCCGATATGGTTTCCCGCGTGACAGACCCGGCTGCACCCGTTCCAGAGCCTGCACGTGTTGTCGTGCTCATCTCCGGCTCGGGCTCGAACCTGCAGGCCCTGCTGGATGCCCGTGCCGACCCCGCGTACGGCGCCCAGGTGGTAGCCGTCGGCGCGGACCGGGACGAGATCGAGGGCCTGCGCCGTGCGGAGCGGGCCGGCGTACCGACGTTCGTGCACCGGGTGAAGGACCACACCGAGCGGACCGAGTGGGACGCCGCGCTGACTGCGTCCGTGGCGTCGTACCGGCCTGATCTGGTGGTCTCAGCCGGGTTCCTGAAGCTGGTCGGGGACGAGTTCCTGAAGAGCTTCGGTGACCGGTATGTGAACACCCACAACTCGCTGCTGCCGGCCTTCCCCGGGATCCACGGCCCGCGCGACGCGCTCGCGTACGGCGTGAAGGTGGCCGGTGCGACACTGTTCTTCGTCGACGGCGGCGTGGACACCGGGCCGATCATCGCCCAGGTGGCCGTGCCGGTCGCCGACGACGACACCGAGGACACCCTGACCGAGCGGATCAAGGAGGTCGAGCGCCGCCAGTTGGTGGAGTGGGTCGGCCGGCTGGTCCGCAACGGCTGGACCATCACTGGACGAAAGGTCACATCGAAGTGAGCACCGACCGCAGGCCGATCCGCCGGGCGCTGATCAGCGTCTACGACAAGTCCGGTCTGGAGGAGCTCGCGAAGGCGCTGTCCGACGTCGGTGTCCAGTTGGTGTCGACCGGCTCGACCGCCGCGCGGATCGCCGCCAGCGGGGTGCCGGTGACCAAGGTGGAGGACCTGACCGGGTTCCCGGAGTGCCTGGACGGGCGGGTGAAGACGCTGCATCCGAAGGTGCACGCAGGCCTGCTCGCCGACGTCCGGCAGCCCACCCATCTGGAGCAGTTGGCCGAGATGCGGGTGGAGCCGTTCGACCTGCTGGTCAGCAACCTCTATCCGTTCACCGAGACGGTGAGCTCGGGCGCTACCCCGGACGAGTGCATCGAGCAGATCGACATCGGCGGCCCGTCGATGGTTCGCGGCGCCGCGAAGAACCACGCGAACGTCGCTGTCGTGGTCTCGCCCGCGCGCTACCCGGAGATTCTTGCGGCGCTGACCGAGGGCGGGTTCAGCCTCGAGCAGCGCCAGCGGCTGGCCGCCGAGGCCTTCGCCCACACTGCGTCGTACGACGTCGCGGTGGCGAGCTGGATGGGCAACGTGCTCACCGACACCAGCGAGGGCACCGGCTTCCCGGCCTGGACCGGCGCGACCTGGGAGAAGGCCGCCGTGCTCCGGTACGGCGAGAACCCGCACCAGCCGGCCGCGCTCTACCGGCACTGGCGCGGCGGTCTCGCAGCCGCGGAACAGCTGCACGGCAAGGAGATGTCGTACAACAACTACGTCGACGCGGACGCAGCCCGACGTACGGCGTACGACTTCGACGGCCCGGCGGTTGCCATCATCAAGCATGCCAACCCGTGCGGCATTGCCGTCGGCAACAACATCGCCGAGGCGCACCAGAAGGCGCACGAGTGCGACCCGGTGTCGGCGTACGGCGGCGTGATCGCGACGAACGCGCCGGTCTCGGTCGAGATGGCCAAGCAGGTCGCGGAGATCTTCACCGAGGTGCTGGTGGCGCCGGCGTACGAGGACGGCGCGGTCGAGATCCTGTCGGCCAAGAAGAACATCCGGCTGCTGGTCTGCCCGCCGGACCAGCACCCGGACCGGGTCGAGTTCCGTGGCATCAGCGGCGGCGTGCTGATGCAGCACGTGGACCGGTTCCAGGCCGAGGGCGACGACCCGTCGACCTGGCAGCTTGCCGCCGGCGAAGCGGTGTCCGACGAGGTGCTGGCCGACCTGGCCTTCGCCTGGAAGGCCTGCCGTGCGGTGAAGTCGAATGCGATCCTGCTGGCTGCCGGTGGCGCCTCGGTCGGGGTCGGAATGGGCCAGGTCAACCGGGTCGACTCATGCCGGCTGGCCGTGTCGCGGGCGGGTGACCGGGCCGCTGGATCGGTCGCGGCGTCGGACGCGTTCTTCCCGTTCCCGGACGGCCTCGAGGTGCTGATCGAGGCCGGCGTGAAGGCCGTCGTACAGCCGGGCGGCTCGATCCGGGACGACCTGGCCATCGAGGCAGCCCAAAAGGCCGGCATCACCATGTACCTCACCGGCACCCGCCACTTCTTCCACTAGTTCGAGCTCTGCCGCGCGACCCAGGCCACCGTCGAGTGGAAACGAACTCAGCAGGGACACAAGATCGGTCGGGCTGAAAGGTCGCCTGGCGGGAGCGGTGGCTGGGTCGAGTGAAGTCAACGGGCGTCGTCTGATCACCGGATCCCACGTGGGACCTGCTTTCGTTAGAGACATTGCGTAAGTCGGTGGGCGGGCCTATGGTGATCCGGCTCGTTGTCCCTCGAACCGTCCGTTGGGGAGAACACCATGTCGGTAAAACGTCGGAGTCTCGCGCTGCTCATGGCAGCCGCGGTCGCAGTCCCACTGGGACTGTCCGCGGTGCCTGCGGAGGCTCAAAGTCAGAAGCGTGTTGTCGGTTACTACACCCAGTGGAGCGGTTACGCCCGCAACTTCCTGGTCAGTGACCTGGTCAAGAACGGAACGGCCGCCAAGCTCACCCA
>JAWWOY010000473.1:0-5859 GCA_033851195.1 Kribbellaceae bacterium
GCCCGCTGCTCGGCCTTGATCCGGGCCTCGCCCTGCTCGCGGCGTACCAGCAGGGCCCAGGTGATGACCGAACCCAGCAGGAACGCGAGCAGCGCCCACAACCAGTTGTGGCGCAACAACCATCCCATCAGCGAGCCCCTCTCGAACGGGGCAGTACTACCCGGACCGCCAGCCAGGCGGCGGCACTGCCGAGCAGGAATGCTGCCAGCAGCAGGATCCAGATCTGGGCGATCAGCCAACTCATCAGGTGCTCTCTCAGGAAGTCTTGATCTCGACCCGGCGGTTAGCGATCCGGCCGGCGGAGGTGGTGTTGGGGACGAGCGGTCGGGTCTGCCCGTAGCCGCGGGCGATGATCCGGTCGGCAGCCACGCCCAGCCGGACGAGCTCCGCCTTGACGGTGTCTGCACGCCGCTGTGACAGCGGCTGGCTGGTGGCCGGAGCGCCGAGGTTGTCGGTGTGACCGGCTACTTCGACCTGGGCCGAATCGCAGCTCTTCAGCAGCGTGGCGGCACGGACCACGGAGGTTCGGGACTGCTGGTTCAAGATGCTTGTCCCGGACCTGAACCCGATCTTGTTGTGCCTCATCAGCCGGGCGAGCCGCGACTGGAACGTCTGGCATGCCTCGGTCACCGGCGGCCGGTCGATCTCCGGCACTCGCAGCTGGTTCGCGACGATCGCGCCGGGAACCGCGGTCGCCGCCGACCGGGCAGCGGCGGCCTTGATGGCCTGGTCCGCGACCTGGCCGGTCAGGGTGACGGTGGCGCCGTCGTACTTCACCGCGGCGTCGCCGGAGGCGGTCGACAGCACTCGCAGCAGACCCTCGAGCGCCGTCAGGTTCGGCAGCGCGACAGCAGGGTCGATGGTGATCTTCTCGTCCAGCGTCGTGCCCTCGTCCAGCAGCGACTGCGCCTCGGCGATGATTCTGTCCTTCATCGCCTGATCCTGTACGACGGCCTGGACCGACAGCGAGTTGTCCGTCCGGCTCAGCGAGAAGGGCGCCACCGCAACCGCCGCAGGCGGCTCCGTCGGCGGGGGAGCTGCCGGAGTTGTGGCATCGGTTGGCGTGGGCTGGGCCGCGGGCTGGGCGGGGTGGCCGGTCTGGCCGCTGGCCCGTGCGGCGCGGACCCCGTCGACGGCGGCGACGACATCACGGGCCTCTTCCGCATCCGCCCCCGCCGGTACGACGACTGTGGCGTCCCGGCCGGAGAAGTGGACCTGCACCCCGGTGATGCCCCGGGCCGCTAGCGCGGCCTGCGAGCGGTTCCGCAGGTCATCCTCGGTCGGCCCGGTCCGGACCGCGAGCAATACGGCAGTGAGAAGTATGGGAATGATCAGAACGGCAACCAGCCAGACAAGACCGGGCCGCCGGCGCACGAGTCCGATACTCGTCGCGGCTGCCGGAACTGGGTCGGACCGGGACTCGTCCGAGAATCCGGGCACTGTTCCTCCGTCGGATGCGGTCAGTAGTGACCGTGCGCGAGGACATTACTCCGTACCGCGGTCATCGCGCATGCCCATCTCACCGAACTCGCCGACGGATCTCGCCGTGGCAAAAGAAGGGCAGGCCTTACTGGCTGGGTGCGGGGCTGGGTGCGGGGCTGGATTCGGTGATGCCGAAGCGGTTGTGGAAGCGGCGCATCGCGGCGGGGGACCACCAGGCGGCGCGGCCGAGCAGGCGCATCGCGGCCGGCACCAGGATGCCGCGGACCAAGGTGGCGTCGATCAGTACGGCGAGACCGGTGCCGACGCCGAACAACTGGATGAAGCTGACCGCGCTGGTCCCGAAGGCGAAGAAGCTGACCGACAGGATCACCGCGGCCATCGAGATGATCCGCCCGCTCCGGGCCAGACCGGTGGTGACGGAGTCGGTCAACGCGACACCCTCGTCGTGCTGTTCCTTGATCCGGCTCAGCACGAACACCTCGTAGTCCATCGACAGCCCGAAGGCGATGCAGAACAGCAGCACCAGCATGCTCGTGTCGAGGGGGAGCGGGGTGAAGCCGAGCCAGCCGGACAGGTGGCCGTCCTGGAAGATCAGCACCATCGCGCCGAGCGTGGCCGACAGGGTGATCACGTTCAGGAGTAGGGCCCGCAACGGCTGCAGCAGGCTGCCGGTGAAGAGGAACAACAGCAGGAAGGTGGTCAGCGCAATCAGCCCGCCGGCCAGCGGGAGCCGCGAGCCGATGGCGTGCTGGCTGTCCATGAACTGGGCCGTGTTGCCCCCGACCAGGAACTCGCCCGGACCGGGCAGTACCCGGGCCGAGGTGACCAGGGCCTTGGCCGCATCGGAGCGAGGGTCGGCCTCGGTCACGACGGCGAGCCGCTGGATGCCGTCGGCAACCATCCGCGCATCGGTTGGGGAGGTAGCGGCCCGCTGGCCGTTGACGAAGGATCCGGCGGCCGACTCGACCCGTACGACGTTCGGCAACTGGGAGAGCTCGACGGCGTAAGGGGCGACGGCTGAGGTGTCGACCTGGCTGGTACTGACCAGTTCGACTGCGTTGGTGTCATCGCTGCCGAAGTCGTTCCGCAGCGCATCGCCGACCACCCGGCTGGTGCTGGTGGTAGGCAGTACCCGGTCGTCCGGCGACCCGAAGTCGACGTGCAGTAGCGGGGTTGCCAGCAGGACCAGGCCGGCGACCACCGGCAGCGCGGTCAGGCCGGGCCGGCGCATGGCGAGACCGGCCAGCCGTCCCCAGAACGGGGCGACCGTCTTCGGTATGCCCTTGACCCAGGGAAGGCGGCCCGCGTTCACCCGATGGCCGAGCACCGTCAGCAGAGCGGGCAGCACCACCAGGGCGCCGGCCATCGAGATCACGATCACGCCGATCCCGGCGTACGCGAAGGAGCGAAGGAAGAACAGCGGGAACAGCAGCAGCGCGGCCAGCGCGACCGCGACCGTGGAGGCGCTGAACACGATCGTCCGGCCGGCCGTTTCGACGGTCCGGATCACCGCGTCGCGGATGTCGGCCCCCTTGCCCAACTCCTCGCGGTAGCGGCTGACCATCAGCAGGGCGTAGTCGATGGACAGGCCGAGTCCGAGCGCCGTGGTCAGGTTGATCGCGTAGATCGACACGTCCGTGAGCGAGCCGAAGACCGACAGTTCCGCGAAGGTGCCGAAGATCGCGATGGTGCCGATGATCAGTGGCAGCAGGGCCGCGACCACGCTGCCGAAGGCGAGGGCCAGCAGCGCCAGGATGATCGGTACCGCGATCGCCTCGGCCAGCGCGAGGTCCTTGCCAACCTGGGCGTTGACGTCGTGGTTCGTGCCCGCCGCGCCGCCGATGTCGACCATCAGCCCGTCATGCTCGCCGCCGTACGTCTTGATCAGCCGGTCGGTGATGGAGGCCCGGGAGTCGAAGTCGCCGCCGATCGAGGCGACCACCAGCGCCTTGGTGCCGCCGTCGGTGCGCATCCCCGGTGCCTTCGTCGTCCAGTACGACGAGACGCCGGTGAGGTCTGGTTCCGCCGCGATCCTGCGGGTCAGTTCGATGCCGGCCGCAGCGGCCTGGTCCGGATCGCGGCCGGCGTCGACGAGGAAGACCAGGTCGGCCTGTCCGCTGAACCTGCCGGCCAGCGCGGTGTCGGCCTTCGCGGACTCCGAGCCCGGGTCGTCGAAGCCGCCCCCGGCGAGTTTGCCGAAGGCGCCGACCCCGACCACGCCGGCCGCGACCAGCAGGAGCACGGTTGCCAGCAGGACGAGTCGGGCACGACGGACTGCGAAGGTTCCGAGGCGATGCAGCATGGCGGTACTCCCTGGTGTGTCAGTGGTGTCAGGGATCGACAGGAAGTTGACAGGCGTAAACTTTACGGGTGTTAACTTGCCATGGATGTTCACGCCCGTCAACATCAGGTCCATGAGCAGTCAAGCGCCTTACCACCACGGCGATCTCCGGAACGCGCTGATCGGGGCGGCCGCGGAACTGGCCGGGCAGGGTGGGCCGGATGCCGTCACGATCCGGGCTGCCGCCCGCAAGGTCGGGGTCACGCCCACGGCGGCGTACCGGCATTTCGCCGGCCACGAGAACCTGCTCGCCGCGGCGAAGGATCTGTCGATGGACCGGATGGCCGATGCCATGCGCAACCGGTTGGCCGCGCTGAGCCCGGAGCCGGATCCGGCCCGGGCGGCGATGGCGAGGCTCGAGGCGATGGGCCGTGGCTACGTCGACTTCGCCCTGTCCGAACCGGGGCTGTTCCGAACCGCGTTCTGCCGGCCCAAGGACAATCTGCTCGGCCGCAAAGTCGCGGACGGGCCGCACACGATGCTGACCAAGTCGGTGGATGACCTCATTGCTGTCGGCTTCTTCCGCGAGGAGGCGCGGCTGGGGGCCGAGATCAGTGCGTGGTCGCTGGTGCATGGCTTGTCGATGCTGCTGCTCGACGGTCCACTGGCCAACCTGCCCGCCGGGGAGCGGCAGGCGGTGGTGGATCAGACCTTCAATACGTTCACCCGGAGCTTCTGGTCCGCGAAAGCCAATCTTCAGGGCGAGTAGTTCCGCTGGGCGGAGGCATCGAGGGCGTCGGCCGTGGCGGGTGAGAGCATGCGGTTCTTTTATATGGGTTTCTTCTTTTATTAACTAAGCGTGTTGAGTATGCTGCGCTGAGTACCTGTGCCCCCAGGAGGAATCATGAGAATCCGCCCGCTTCCCTCCGTTCTTGCCGCAGTGGCGCTACTCGGCGCCGGAGCCCTTCCCGCCCTAGGTGCCGTCGATGCCGCTCCGGAGCGACCATTGCGGCAGGACGTCAGCCGGCCTGTCGTCGCCCCGCAGGACCAGCACGACCAACAGGACGCCGGTCACGTGGTCGCGGCCGGCAAGAAGTTGGTCGGCTACTTCACCGAGTGGGGCGTTTACGACCGCAACTACCACGTGAAGAACATCAAGACGAGTGGCTCCGCCGCGAAGCTGACGAACATCGTCTACGCGTTCGGCAACACGACCGGTGGTCGCTGCACGATGGGCGACGCCTACGCCGCCTACGACAAGTACTACGACGCAGCGAGTTCGGTGGACGGTGTCTCCGACACCTGGGACACCGGCGCGCTGCGCGGCAATTTCAACCAGTTGCGCAAGCTGAAGAAGCAGTTCCCGAACATCAAGGTGGTCTGGTCGTTCGGCGGCTGGACCTGGTCGAGCGGCTTCACCGAGGCGGCGAAGAACCCGACCGCGTTCGCGGACTCCTGCTACAGCCTGATCAAGGATCCGCGCTGGGCCGATGTCTTCGATGGCATCGACATCGACTGGGAGTACCCGAACGCCTGCGGGCTGAGCTGTGACACCTCCGGGCCGAACGCGTTCACCAACATCATCACCGCGCTGCGCAATCGCTTCGGTACGTCGGCGCTGGTGACCGCCGCGATCACGGCCGACGGCACCGCGGGCGGCAAGATCGACGCCAGCAACTACGCCGCCGGTGCGCAGAAGCTGGACTGGATCATGCCGATGACGTACGACTACTTCGGCGCGTTCAACGCGCAGGGTCCGACGGCTCCGCATTCGCCGCTGACGGCGTACTCGGGGATCCCGATCGCCGGGTTCTACGCCGACGCGGCGATCCAGAAGCTGAAGGCGAAGGGCATCCCGGCGTCGAAGATCCTGCTCGGCGTCGGCTTCTACGGCCGCGGCTGGACCGGCGTCACCCAGCCGGCCCCGGGTGGTTCCGCGACTGGTGCCGCGCCGGGCAAGTACGAGGCCGGCATCGAGGACTACAAGCTGATCTCGACCCGTTGCCCCTCCACCGGCACCGTCGGCGGTACGGCGTACGCGTTCTGTAACGGGCAGTGGTGGGGATACGACACCCCGGCGACGATCCGCGGCAAGATGTCGTACGCCAACACCCAGGGCCTCGGCGGCGCCTTCT
>JAWWOY010000478.1:0-7298 GCA_033851195.1 Kribbellaceae bacterium
GGGGAGAGGACGAAGGCGGCTACCCGGCCGAACTCGTCCGGGGTTCCGTAGCGGCGCAGCGGGATGGTCTTCTCGGAGGCACGGCGGGCCGCGTCCGGGTCGCTGCCGGCCTTGGCGTCCAGTTCGCGCAGCCGGTCGGTGGCGATCCGGCCGGGCATGAGGCCGTTGACGCGGACAGCCTTCGGTCCTAGTTCGTCGGCCAGGGTCTTGGCGACCATCGCCAGCCCGGGCCGCAGGCCGTTGGAGATGGCCAGGCCGGGAATCGGCGACCTCACCGAGGACGACAGTACGAAGGCGATGGATGTGCCGTCGGAACCGGCCTGGGCGACCGAGCGGGCGATCCGCAGCCCGCCCATGAAGACACTGTCGAAGGCTGCGCGCCAGTCGTCCTCCGCGGTGTCCATCGCTGAGCCCGGCCGCGGTCCGCCGACGCTGATCAGGGCGCCGTGCAACGAACCCCATTTCGCGATCGCAGTGGCGACCAGTCGCTCCGCGCTCTCCGGAGCGGCGTTGTCGACCGGGATGCCGACCACCCGGTCGCTGCCGAGTGCTGCGGCGGCCCGCGAGATCGACTCCGCCTTACGGCTGGATATCACCAGCCGGGCGCCATCCTCCACCAGCGCCTTCGCCGTGGCGAAGCCGAGGCCGCCGCTGGCGCCGGTGACGATGTAGGTGCGATCATGCAGTCCGAGGTCCACAGCGACCATCCTGCCGTACGCCCGCAAGTCCCGTTGCCGAGCGCGCCGTACAGGCTGGAACCGATCTCAGTACGCCGACCGGCGAAGCGGCTCGAAGCCCTCGGTGCCACTCAGGTGCCAGGCAGTGTTGACCATGCCCAGGTGCGAGAACGCCTGCGGGAAGTTGCCCAGCATCCGCTTGCTCACCGGGTCGTACTCTTCCGAGAGCAGACCCACATCATTGCGAAGTGCAACCAACCTCTCGTACATGTTGCGGGCCTCGCTGACCCGTCCGATCATCGCAAGCGAGTCCGCGAGCCAGAAGGAGCAGATCAGGAACGCACCTTCGGCGTCCGGCAGTCCGTCGTCGACGTGCTCGGTGATGTACCGCCGGACGAAGCCGTCGACCGCCAGTTCACGTTGCACAGCCTCGATCGTGCCGACCACCCGCGGGTCGGTCGCGGGCAGGAAGCCGACCTGAGGGATCAGCAGCACTGACGCATCGAGGGCCTTGCTCCCATAGGCCTGGGTGAAGGTGTTCCGCTCGGCGTCGAAGGCCTCCGCGCAGACCTGCCGGTGGATCTCGTTCGCGGTGGCGCGCCACTGCTTGGCCGGTCCACTCATGCCGTAGCGCTCGACCGCCCGGGCGGCCCGATCGAACGCAACCCAGGCCATCACCTTGGAGTAGGTGAACTGCTGGCGGCCACCGCGGACCTCCCAGATGCCCTCGTCCGGCAGGTGCCAGACGTCGGTCAGGTGCCGCATCAGCTCGCGCTGCACCGACCAGGCGTCGTCGCTCGGCCCGACCTGCGTCTCCCGGGCGAGGGCGAGCACATCCATCACCTCGCCGAACACGTCGATCTGCAACTGATCCGCCGCGGCGTTGCCGACCCGCACGGGTGACGAGCCGGAGAACCCGGGCAGCCACCCGGCCTCGAATTCACGCAGCCGCCGCTCGCCGGTCACGCCGTACATGATCTGCAGATCGGCGGGCGAGCCGGCGATGGCCCGGAGCAGCCACTTCCGCCAGGCGTCGGCTTCTTCGGTGAAGCCGGAGCGAAGCAGGGCAGAGAGCGTCATCGTCGCGTCGCGCAACCAGCAGAAGCGGTAATCCCAGTTGCGTTCGCCGCCCGCTGCCTCCGGTAGCGAAGTGGTCGGCGCGGCGACGATGCCGCCCGAGGGGGAGTAGGTGAGGGCCTTCAGGGTGAGCAGCGACCGGGTCACCTCCTCCAACTTGTCGCCGCAGTCGTTGCTGCGCCCGATCCAGTCGGCCCAGTAGCGCTCGGCTGGTTCTAGGGCGGCGAGCGCGTCGGTCGGCTCGGGAATGGGCTGGTACGAGGGGTACCAGGTCAGCACGAACCAGGCCTGATCCCCGGGGCTGATCTCGAAGTCCGCGTACGTCGCGAAGTCGCGGCCGTACTGGTGCACGTCACTGCGCAGCGACACCCCGTCCGGACCGGCGATGGCGATGACCTGTCCGTCAACCTGCCGGACCCAGGGGACCACACGGCCGTAGTCGAACCGCAGCCGCAGTTCCGAGCGCATCGAGACGCGGCCACTGATGCCCTGGACGATTCGGACCACGTCCGGCGCCTCGTCCCGGGGCGGCATGAAGTCGATCACCCGGACCGAGCCGGTCGAGGTGGACCACTCGGTCTCCAGCACCATGGTGTCGCCGCGGTAGTGGCGGCTGCAGTTGGCGTCGCCTTCGCGTGGGCTGAGCCGCCAGTGGCCGTTCTCGTCGGTACCGAGCAGCGCGGCGAAGCAGGCGGGTGAGTCGAACCGTGGGAAGCAGAGCCAGTCGATCGAGCCCCTACTCGAGACCAGTGCCGCCGTCTGGGTGTCCCCGATCAGGGCGTAGTCCTCGATCCGGCGGTCCGGCAGCGACCGCGGCCGGCTCGGGCCTACCTTCGCTGCCGGGCCTGTCGCCGGCTGCTCCGTCTGCTGCTTTCTCACCGAGTACGTCCTGTCTGGAGAAGTAGACCAAGCCGCCGATGGCCATCAGGGCGAAGAAGAACCACTGCAGCGCATAGAAGAAGTGTGGCCCATCGTCGATCTCCGGGCCGGGAAGGCTGAGGAACGCCGGGTCCTGGTGGTCGGCGAGCACGTAACCGTCATACAGAGTGAGGCCAAGGACGCGCGCGAAGTCGGGGCCGTTGATCAGCCGCGCAGTGCCGGCGTCCGGCGTCCCGCCGCTGGTGTTGCCGCCTTGCTCGCTGCGCCGGAGCCGTCCGGTGACGGTGACTTCACCGCCCGGCACCGCCGGGATCTTCAGCGGCGCCAGCTCGGCCCCCTGGCGGGCCAGGAAGCCGCGATCCACCAGGATGGCCGTGCCGTCCGACTGTACGAGCGGGGTGACGATCTCGAAGCCCGGCCGGTCGCTGATGTTCCGGTAGCGGATCACGACCTGCTTCGCCGCGTCGTACCGGCCGGTGACGACCGCGGTCCGCCAGTCGTGTTGGGTGCCGACCACGTGCTGCGGTCCGACGATGTCAATCAGCGGGGCCGGCGGCGCGGCCAGGTTACTGCGGGTGACCTCGTTGCCGGCTCTGCGCTCGTCCAGCCGGTGCAGCTGCCAGCGGCCGAGCAGCACGCACACTGCGGCCAGTACCAGGATCGCCAGTGCGGTAGCGAACCAGCGGAGTGTCATCAATCGGCGCACCCTTTGAACTTAAGCCATTGGATGAAATGTCCGCCCCCCGGCCGCCCCTGGACACGTAAGCTGGGGGGATGACAGCCATCAGTACGACGCAGCTGGGCCTGGCCGACGGCTATGGTCGGGTGGCGACTGATCTCAGGGTCTCGCTGACTGATCGTTGCAACCTGCGCTGCTCGTATTGCATGCCCGAGGAGGGCCTGGACTGGCTCGCGAAGCCCGAACTGCTGACTGATGACGAGGTGGTCCGGCTCGTCTCGGTCGCCGTGACCCGACTGGGCGTGGACGAGATCCGCTTCACCGGCGGGGAGCCGCTGCTGCGCCGCGGCATCGTCGGCATAGTCGCCCGTACGACGGAGTTGACGCCCCGGCCGGAGGTCTCCCTGACCACCAACGGGATCGGGCTGGCCCGGCAGGCGCAGGCCCTGTACGAGGCCGGGCTCGACCGGGTGAACGTGAGCCTGGACACCATCCGGCCGGACACATTCCAGCAATTGGCTCGTCGGGATCGCCTGAAGGACGTACTGGCCGGGCTGGCCGCTGCACAGGAGGTCGGACTCGCGCCGGTGAAGGTGAACGCCGTACTGATGCGGGGCGTGAACGACGCCCAGGCGCCCGAGTTGCTGCAGTTCTGCCTGGATCACGGTTACGAGTTGCGCTTCATCGAGCAGATGCCACTGGACGCGCAGCACGGCTGGCGCCGGGACACGATGGTCACGGCGGACGAGATCCTGGAGCAGTTGGGTGAGCGGTTCGGCCTGGAGCCGGTGGATGCGGCGACCCGCGGCAGCGCGCCGGCTGAGTCCTTCACGGTCCAAGGTGGTCCCGCGACCGTCGGCATCATCGCGTCGGTGACGCGACCCTTCTGCGGGGACTGCGACCGGGTGCGGCTGACGGCCGACGGTCAGGTCCGGGACTGTCTCTTCGCGCGCACCGAGTCGGACCTCCGGACCGCGTTGCGGGCCGGTGCCGAGGACGACGAACTGGCGGATCGCTGGCGCCGGGCGATGCGCGGCAAGCTCCCAGGGCATGGCATCGCCGATCCGAGCTTCCTGCAACCGGCTCGGCCGATGTCGGCCATCGGCGGCTAATACATCACAGCCGGCCTCCGGCTCCGGACACCTCAGCCTGGGAAAGCCACTACCTCGCGCAGGAAAGCGCGCCGCTGGAGGAAGTCGGACAGGCTCTCCTTGTGCGTGTCGCACGCGAGCCAGGTCTTGCGCCGATCGGGTGTGTGGATCTTCGGATTGTTCCAGCGCAGCGCCCAGGTGGCCGGCTGGCCGCATCCCCTTGCCGAGCAGACCGACGGCAGGTCGGCGTCCTCGCTGCCGAACAGCCCACTGAGGGTGCCAGCGGTCGCGTCGTCGGTCATCTGCTGAGTCTCCCGGGGGTATTTCCTGACTGCACAGGCAAATTGTCGCTGATCGCTCAGGAATCAATTCCCCGGCAGAAATGAAGCGACGTCGGACAGCCACGGGGGGAGCCGTCCGACGCCGCATCAAGTCGCTGAATTCCAACCATGAAGTTCAGCGCCCGCGGGTGATTCTGACACGGATGTCAGGTGATAATCCAGTCCCGGCGAGAATCACTTTTTGGTTTCGACTCCAGCACCGAGTTGTGGGCGTGCCGACGGCACGAACGCGGTGGCACTGTCGACCCTCGTCGTCCGCCGCGCGTTGGCCAGTACGACGGCCACGGTCGGCAGGAACACCGCACCCACGACGAACATCCAGCGCCACGGCGACGGGGTGAGGACGGCGAGCGCGAAGCAGACGATGCGCAGTGACATCATCCAGGCATAGCGCGCGATGCGGCTGTCCAGATCCTCGGAGCGCGGCGGCTGTGCACTCGTCACGGAGATGACGGTCTCGTCGGCTCGTTCTTGGCGTCTAGACATCTATCCTCCTCGACAGACGACACGTTACGCCGTCGCAGGAGCTTCGGCGTACCGCCCGGCAAGGAAGGGGAAGTTCGATGACAGATCGCACCTACCGCGTGACCGAGATCGTCGGCACGTCGAAGCAAGGCATCGAGCAGGCGATCACGAACGGGGTCAGCCGGGCCGGCGAGACGCTGCGGCACCTGGATTGGTTCGAGGTGACCGAGATCCGCGGCCACATCGTCGACAATGCGATCGACCACTACCAGGTCGGCCTCAAGGTCGGCTTCCGCCTCGAGGACTCCTGAGTACGACGAAACTTCGTTCGCTCGTACCGACCGGCCGTTTCGTCGTACCGGTGGGTACGACGATAGCGTTCGTCCGGCAGGTGGAAGTCACTCGGTGAGGAGGAGTATTCGTGGGCAGATCAGTACTGGTCACCGGCGGGAACCGGGGCATCGGCCTCGCCATCGCGACCGCGTTCGTGGAGGCGGGGGACAAGGTCGCGATCACCTACCGCAGCGGTGAGCCACCGGCTGGGTTCCTCGGCGTCAAGTGCGACGTGACGGACGCCGACCAGGTGACCGCCGCGTTCGAGCAGATCGAGGCGGAGCACGGTCCGGTCGAGGTGCTGATCGCCAACGCGGGCATCACCCGCGACACGCTGCTGCTGCGGATGTCCGACGAGGACTGGGACGCGGTCATCGACACTAACCTGACCGGCTCGTTCCGGGTCGCCAAGCGGGCCGCCAAGGGCATGCTGCGGCTGCGGCGGGGCCGGATCGTCTTCATCTCGTCGGTGGTCGGCCTGCTCGGCTCGCCGGGGCAGGTGAACTACGCTGCGAGCAAGGCCGGTCTGGTCGGGATGGCCCGCTCGATGGCGCGTGAGCTGGGCAGCCGCGGCATCACCACCAACGTGGTCGCGCCGGGCTTCGTCGAGACGGACATGACCGCGGTGCTGCCGGAGGAGACCCAGAAGCAGTACCTCTCGCAGATCCCGCTGGGCCGGTTCGGCCTGACCGAGGAGATCGCCAAAGTGGTGCGCTGGGTGTCGTCCGAGGAGGCCGGCTACATCACCGGCGCGGTGATCCCGGTCGACGGCGGCATCGGCATGGGTCACTAATTCTCTACCTACTGAGAAAGGCAATCGCCCGTGGGCATCCTCGACGGCAAGCGCATCCTGGTCGCCGGAGTCACACTCGACTCCTCGATCGGGTTCGCCACGGCCAAGGTGGCGCAGGAACAGGGCGCCACTGTCCTGATCTCCAACTTCGGCCGCGCGCTCGGCATCACCAAGCGGATCGCGAAGCGGCTGCCGGTCGAGCCGCCGGTGCTCGAGCTGGATGTCACCGACCCCGAGCATCTGGCAACCCTTCCGGACAAGGTGCGCGAGCACGTCGACGGGCTGGACGGTGTCGTGCACTCCATCGCGTACGGCAACCCGGAGACGATTCTCGGTGGCAAGTTCCTCGATGGCCCGTGGGACGACGTGTCCCGCGCGGTGCACGTCTCGGCGTACTCGCTGAAGTCCCTGGCGGTAGCGTGCGCGCCGCTGATGGGCCGTGGCGGCAGTGTCGTCGGGCTGACCTTCGACGCGACCGTGGCGTGGCCCGGCTACGACTGGATGGGCGTCGCGAAGGCAGCCCTGGAGTCGACCTCGCGCTACCTGGCGCGCGACCTCGGCACGCAGGGGATCCGCTGTAACCTAGTGTCCGCCGGGCCGCTGAAGACGCTGGCGGCCAAGGCGATCCCCGGCTTCGAGAAGTTCGAAGGCCCGTGGCTGGAGAAGGCGCCGCTAGGCTGGGACCCGGCCGACCTGGAGCCGACCGGCAAGACGATTGTTGCCCTGCTCAGTGACTTCTTCCCCGCTACCACCGGCGAGATCATTCACGCCGACGGCGGCTTCCACGCGATGGGTGCCTAAGAGCGCCCGCCATACCGATAAGGGGCACTTACTAGCCAATGAGCACGTCGCTCGTCGAGCTCCGCGTTCTGGACGGGGCCAACCTCTACTTCAGCCGTGCGGCAGTCAAGCTCACCCTCGACCTCACCTCACTCATCGACGCGCCGGCGCCAGTGGCGAAGG
>JAWWOY010000026.1:0-5959 GCA_033851195.1 Kribbellaceae bacterium
GTCGACGCGGGCGGTGATCCGCGAGCACCTGCCGGTGTTGCGCACCTTGGGTACGGGAGCGCTGCTGGTCGGAGCAGTACGGGCCTCGCGGCAAGTGGTGATCCCGCTCTGGGCCCAGCACATCGGGTTGGATCCGCAGACCACCAGCATCGTGTTCGGCCTGTCCGGCGCCGTCGACATGTTGCTCTTCTATCCAGCCGGCTCGGTGATGGACCGCTTCGGCCGCAAGTGGGTGGCGGTGCCGTCGATGTTCGTGCTCGGCCTGGCGCACCTGCTGTTGCCGCTCACCCACGGCGTGGCCTCGCTGACGGCGGTCGCCCTGGTCATGGGTATCGGCAACGGACTCGGCGCGGGCTTGATCATGACGCTGGGCGCGGACGCGTCACCGCTGGTCGGCCGGGCCCAGTTTTTAGGCGCCTTCCGCCTCTTCGCCGACACAGGCGGCGGCGCCGGTCCGTTCCTGATCGCCGCAGTCACAGCCTTCAGCGGCCTGGGCCCAGCCGTCCTGGTGATGGGCTTAGCCGGCTGGGCCGCCGCCACCGCCATGAACCGCTGGATCCCACCCCACCCAGTCGCAGACCCCTAGCTTCGAGCCAGATGTCTCAGGCGGTCAGCCGTTTGCGCATCTCCTCCAGATCCGTCGCGGCCGATGCGGCCCGCTCACCGGCCTCTGCCGTGTACGCCGCCAGTTCCGCCACGGCTTGGGCAGACTTCTCGCGCAGCCGGGCGATCCGGGCGGTCGCGTCCGCATGTTGTCCGGCCTTCCGGTTGCGGGCGGTCCAGTAGCGGTAGGCGCCGACCGCGATGATCGCCACCCCGACGACAATCCAGAACGAGTGCAGCACGCCAAGTCCGATCGCGACCACGACGCCGGCCCCGGCTACCGCAAGCGGCCCGGCCAGGTCGCGCGTTGACAGCGGTTTCACCTTTGCGGCGATCGTGGCCTCGCCCGCCGCCATCGACCGCTGGTCCGGGCCATCCGCCAGTAGCGTGACCTGCTGCCACTCGATCTCGCAGGTGACCTGCCCCGGGCTGGGCAGGCTCGCCGTCCGGGCCAGATCCTCGGCGCCGGTCAGGACTCCGCCGGCGACTACCTGCAGCGCGGTGGCGGCCAGGTGCGGTTCGCCGTCCCGGCCGAGGTCCGCTTCCAGCAGTTCCTCGATTGTTCCGGCCGGGTCGTCGACCGACCCGCCGCCGGTTTGGGTGCCAATGGTGATGCGTGCCCGCAGTTCGGTGATCCGCGCCAGCGCGTCCCGCTCGGGCTCGCTGCCCTCCGAGATCAGGATCCGCAACAGGGCGGAGGTGCTGTCCGGGTCGGGCTGCCCGGCGGCGGCGTACGCGAGGTCGCCATCGGGCTCCAGCACAGCGGTGTCGTCGGTGATGGTCTCGACGGCCGCCCGGAGCCGGCTGAGCCGGGCTCGGGCCTTGGCCTGGTCCGCGATCTCGGCGAAATTGGGAGCAGCCTGCCGGACCACCTCGGACCGGGCCTCGACCGGTGCGAGCCATCGCTGGGAGGCGCTGCTTGGCACCTGCAGCCACGCGACGATCATGGCCAGCCCGTCTGCACCGAACCCGCCGCGAGCGCCGGCAGTCCACAGGGCGCGCTGCACCCGGGTGACGGCGCCGTCGGCGGCCAGCGTGCCGAACGCGGTGTCCAGCCACTGCACACTGACCTGGTTCCGCCGGCCGAGGGCGGCGAGCGCGAGGCAGAGGAAGATCGACGTACGGCGATCGTCGCGCGTCATCGCCTCGGCCAGCGGTCCGCCTCCCAAGTCGTCGGCCAGAGGGCCGGTTGCCTCCGCGGACAACCCGCGGAGTGCCTCCACAGCAGGCCCGAGCCAGTAGCCCGGCACGTCGCGACCAGGCGCGGGCGGATCATCGCCGGACGCCAGGGCCGACAACACCTGCCCGGCGTGGCGCCGGACCTGTACGGCATCGGCGAACCCGATCAGGTCATAGCGGATATCGGACAGCTCGACGAAGGCGTCGAAGGCGGAGGCCAGGCGTTCCAGCCTCGATTCCAGACCGCCCTGCAGCTGGGAAAGTTGGGATCGAAGGTGCGATGCCTCGGACATCGCCTGCGACATCTCGCTCCGCAGCTCTTCGAGCTGCTGGTTCTGGCGGTGCTCGGCGTACCAGTCGTCCGACATGCGTGCGGCTCCCGTTCCGTTCGGATCCTTGCGCCGAACAGCATCGCCCGCCACAAGGGTCAACGCTGTACGGAGCGCAGGAGCGCCCTGCTGTCGCCGCATTGCGCCGGATGTTGCCATCAGCGCGGATCGCACGGCGCCACTTCGTGGAGACAACGGGGCAAATCCGCGGCAGGCCACGGGTACGTCGTGCCCCGGTCGAAGCGGCGCAGCAACACTGCCCGCAGATGCCGGTCATCGTCGGCGGACGACGCTGAGGAGAAGGGCATTCTGCTCGGCGGTCGGGATGCTCTCGATCCAGGCGGCCAGATCGGTGTCCGAACTGATCTGGCCCGGTGATTGATCGCTGGCTGTAGCGGCAACGGCATCAAGTCTTTGTCGGTCGTCGAGTTCGGTCTGAGCGCAGAGCAGCCAGCCGAGGTAGAGGGCGCGCAGGTCTCCGGCGGCCAGTTCTGCCCGGACGGGGACGATCGACGACAGCCAGCCTTCGCCGCCTTGCTCCCAGTCGCCCGTCGTCCTCGGACGTCATACCTAGAATGACTTGGTCGCCGCCCAGCCGAGCGGATACGGCATCCCCGACGAGGTACTGCTGCGCGGTGTTCAGGGTGAGCAGTCTCGCCGGAACGCGGATCATCACCTCGCGGGTTCCCCAATTCGCGAGGTAGCGAAACGCATCGAAGTACCGCTCCATCAAGACCAGCGGATCCCCACGGAAGTTGCCCCAGTGGTACTCGTTGACGAGGTTTGTCCGGGTAATGACCGCTCGCGTCGACAGTGAGCGGAGTTCGTCGAGCTGGCGATCATCCAACGGGCGGTCGGTGGCGACGAACTCGTAGTACTGGTACTCAACTCATTGGCGTACTCTCCGTGCTGTCTGCTGCTGGACACGGTCGGCCAGGTTCATCTACACCAGTGGCGGTATGCGTCGATCCACTCCGCACCGGGTGGTGGAGGCGTCGGCAGCGGCAAGTCGAGGATCGCTATGACTTGTCGCGCCGGCCACCGACGACAGAGGGCAACGATCCTGCCGTCAATGGTCAGGTCGATGCGCTCAACGGTCACGTCCATGCCTAGGATCACCGTCTTGAAGGGAACCTCGAGCCCGTGACCTGCTCATCCTCGTTGTAGCAGTCGACAGTGGCTTGCTCGATCAGGGCCGCACGCTGCGCATCCTTCTTCGATCCCATCCGCGGCACGATATCCAATCGCCAGGACACTCCCGGTCCGGCGGGCGCAGCTGCGGGTTCGGACCTGGCTGCGAGATTATTCCCATCGCCAGAGGTCCCGCTGCCAGACGGCATCGGAGTCTGCCGCCGTTCCGGTCAAGACGGGATCCCAAAACTGCGTCAGCGCGACGAATGCAGCGTCCAAAGTGTTCCACGGCAGCGGATAGTCGGTGATGAATCCGATCCATGGCCGCTCCCAGTCGGCTGGTGGCTCGACGAGCTCGGGCGGCCACTTGGTAACCCGCACTTGGAATGTGTCCTGAACAGCATCGGTGAGCCCGGCTCCGCTGGGCAGTTGCACCTGGTCGGCGATGACCAGCATGTCGAACAGGTCCTTGGCGCGGCTGCTGCGCTCGTCCTCATAGCGCCGGGTGTAGGCGTGCAGCTTTTCCGCCAACTGCTGTCCCGGAGTCACCATCGGGATCTCCAACGAAGGCTCACCGACGAACTCGAAGGGATTGCGCTGAACCACCACGAGTTCGATGGGCCGTGCATCCCGTGGATCGACGACGTTGACGTCCAGGCTCATCTGTTCGAAGACGCGCCCATCGATCATCGCGTTCACCGAATAACGCAGTGCGCCCTCCGCGCCTTCTCCTTGGAGCGGGCGCGCATCGCCCACAACGAAGCCGAACCAGTCCTCCAGATCGAGCTCTTCGACCAAGGACAGAGTGTCCTCCAGATCGGATCGAGCCGCGCGCCAGTTGGCATCCGCGTCCTTGGTGCCGCGGATCCCAGCGCCGAGTCTGGCAATCAAGGCGAGCCCGCCCTTGAGCGCCCAGCCGTTCGGGGCTGCGCGGTACAGCCTGGCCAGCAGTCGATTGAAGGCGGCCTCCGTGCGGAGCCGGTTGAGTGGTACCCCGGATGCCTGTGCTTCCGCGCGTAGTCGCTGTTCGAGCGCGGTACGGAACGAAGCGGCGGTCTTGTAGCGATCCCGTGCGCTCAACTACTCATCCGCCAATGCGTCGATAACGAGGGGAGCGATTTCCGGGGACTTACGGACCAATGCGCGCAACTGCCGTCTACTCAGCACGCCGCGCGTGATGGCCTGCTCAACTGCCTGCTGTACGAGGGACGGATCGCTGGACACCGCGACGTCATGCAACGTGCGATCGATCGTAGTGACCGGGACGCCGCCGCGTACCTCGCGCTGGTCGTCCGGCAACGGAGCGTGGTGGACGGTGACGCCCAGCTGACTGCCCCGGAAAGCGCGTGGCACAGTGACGTGGATGCTCGCCGGCATTGCGTCGGAGATGCCATGCACAGCCAGGGCCGTCTCGTGGCTCGCGGCGCTGTCCATTCCTACCCAAAGACATGCGGCGGCGACGTCTTCGAAGGGTTGAGTGGGGAAGTCGTGCAGCCGGTAGAGGCCGTATCTCACCTGTTCGAGATCGCCCTGCTGGGCACGATGGGACAGGACGCGACGGGACACTCCGACTTGCGCAGCCTGGCTGGTAGTGAAGTATCCAGCTTGTGCCTCGGCTAGCTGGTACAAAGTTCGCATCGCGTTTGGCATAAATGTCACCAATTCGGTAACTTTGAAGTATAAAGCTTCGCCCATCTTGGCTTGAATGTTACATAAATAGTAACATTTGTGCAAGGATGGCTAGGGTCGAGGCCATGAGACCGCCCGGATCGGGCTCCCAGGAGTCCGCAGCCACCGCTCCCGGTTGCCGAAGCGGTTCGCCGGATCACCTGAATGGGCGGGGCGGGCGTCGTACGGATTTGGTGGGGGCGGGGCGGGCGGTTACGCTGTTAGCTGCCGAAGACCGCTGGTTGTTGCTCCATCCGGAGTGACTGAAGGACCCACTACATCGTGGGCGGCCCGCGTAGGTGTCAAGTATGTGGAACGCTCACGCCCTTGCGCCTGCGCAGGGGCGTTTCTGTTTGTTCGGGATCCTGGCCGGTGTGGCAAAGAAGCCCAACCCTGTCGGCGACAGGGCGGAAGGAGACCCATGGCGAGGCCGGACAAGGCAGCCGCCGTCGCAGAGCTCACGGAGAACTTCAGGAGCTCGAACGGCGCCGTGCTGACCGAGTACCGCGGACTCACCGTGGCGCAGTTGCGGCAGTTGCGCACTACGCTCGGTGACGACGTGAACTACGCCGTGGTGAAGAACACGCTGACCAAGATCGCGGCCAAGGATGCCGGGGTGGAGTCGTTCGAGGCTCTGCTCCAGGGTCCGTCGGCCATCGCCTTCATCAAGGGCGACCCGGTGGTCGCGGCCAAGGGGCTGCGTGACTTCGCCAAGGCCAATCCCCTTCTCGTCATCAAGGGTGGTGTGCTGGATGGCAAGGCACTCGACTCTGACGAGATCAACAAGCTCGCTGACCTGGAGTCGCGTGAGGTTCTCCTCTCGAAGCTCGCAGGTGCGATGAAGGCGGCTCCGCAGCAAGCGGTGTCGCTGTTCGCTGCTCCGCTGTCGCAGGCCGCGCGCCTGTTCGCGGCGCTGCAGGACAAGCTGCCGGCCGACGCAGCCGCCCCCGTGGCGGACGAGGCGCCGGCTGCGGAGGACGTGCAGGACACGACGGCCGACGCACCTGCCGAGGCGAGCACCGAGGAGACCGCGTCAGCCGAGAGCTGAC
>JAWWOY010000549.1:0-8567 GCA_033851195.1 Kribbellaceae bacterium
GTCGGCGCTGCTGGTGCTGTTCCTGTTCGCCGGGATGGGCGCGGTCGGCTTCCTGGACGACTTCATCAAGATCTTCCGGCAGCGGAGCCTCGGCCTGCGCAGCAAGGCGAAACTGGCCGGCCAGACCGTCGTTGCGGCGACGTTCGCGATCCTTGCGCTGCAGTTGCCCGACGGGCGGGGGCAGACGCCGGCCTCGCCGTACGTGTCGTTCATCCGGGACATACCCTGGCTGCATCTGTCCGCCATCCTGGTGGTGATCTGGGTGCTGCTACTGATCGCCGGCATGTCGAACGGGGTGAACCTGGCCGACGGCCTGGACGGCTTGGCGACCGGCGCCTCGATGATGGTGTTCGGCGCCTACATGCTGATCTGTATCTGGCAGTTCAACCAGAGTTGCGCCTTCACGCCCGGAGCCAGGTGCTACGAGGTTCGAGATCCGCATGATCTGGCCGTTGTCGCGGCGGCGCTGACGGGCGCGCTGTTCGGCTTCCTGTGGTGGAACGCGTCGCCGGCCAAGATCTTCATGGGCGACACCGGTTCACTGTCACTGGGCGGCGCGGTGGCGGGCTTCGGCGTGATGACCCGGACCGAGCTACTGGTGCTGCTGCTCGGCGGCCTGTTCGTCATCATCACCGCCTCGGTGATCCTGCAGGTCGGGTGGTTCAAGGTCACCAAGCGCACTACCGGCGTGGGCAAACGGATCTTCCGGATGGCGCCGATCCAGCACCACTTCGAGATGCTCGGCTGGGAACAGGTCAACGTGGTGATCCGGTTCTGGATCATCTCCGGTCTGTGTGTGGCCACCGGGCTCGGCTTGTTCTACGCGGAATGGGTGGCCGGATGACCCTCGATCTCACGAACCGGACCAGCCCTGGCTGGTCCACGACCCGCTTCGTGGTCGGCGGGTTCGGTACAGCCGGCTATGCCTGCGCGGACTCCCTCCTGCAGGCAGGCGCCGAGCACGTGCTCGTCGTGGATGATCGCGACACCGAGGCTTTGCGTGCGAAGGCGCAGATCCTGGAGACGCTGGGCGCCACGATCCAGCTGGGACCAGGCAGTACGGCGAAGCTGCCGGCCGACGTCGATGTCGTCGTGACCTCGCCCGGGTGGCCACCGCACGCGCCGTTGCTCGCCCAGGCTGCTGAGCGCGAGGTGCCGATCTGGAGCGAGATCGAGCTCGCCTGGCGGCTCCGCGACCCGGCCAACGCAGCGCCCTGGCTTTGTATCACCGGGACCAACGGCAAGACCACGACCGTGCAGATGCTGACCTCGATCCTCACTGCCGCCGGGCATCGGGCCGTTGCCGCAGGCAACGTTGGCTTACCGCTACTCGAGGCCGTGATGGACCCCGAGCCGTACGACGTGATCGCGGTCGAGCTGTCCAGCTACCAGCTCCACTTCACGCACTCGATGTCCGCTCACTCGGCTGCGGTGCTCAACGTCGCGCCCGACCACGTCGACTGGCACGGTTCGCTGGAGGCCTACGCGGATGACAAGGGCCGCATCTTCGAGAACTGCCAGATCGCGTGCGTCTACAACGTGGCCGACCCGGCGACCGAGCAGTTGGTGGTCGAAGCCGACGTGATCGAGGGCTGCCGCGCGATCGGCTTCACCCTCGGCACGCCGGCCATCTCGATGCTCGGGTTGGTCGACGAACTCCTGGTCGACCGGGCCTTCGTTCCGCAGCGGGCGTCCTCCGCACTGGAGCTGGCCACCCTCGCGGACATCACCCCGGCGGCACCGCACAACGTGGCGAACGCCCTGGCTGCTGCAGCACTGGCCCGCGCCTTCGGCGTACCGGCGTCTGCGGTGCGGGACGGGCTGCGGACGTTCCGGCCGGATGCGCATCGCATCGCACAGGTCGCGGAGGTGGCGGGGGTCATCTATGTGGACGACTCGAAGGCGACCAATCCGCACGCCGCGCAGGCCTCGTTGCGGGCGTACGAGCATGTGGTCTGGATCGCCGGTGGGCAGGCGAAGGGCGCGTCCTTCGACGACCTGGTGGTGGCGGCGAGGGATCGGCTGCGCGGGGTGGTGCTGCTCGGTCAGGACCGGCAGGTGATCGCGGACGCACTTGCCCGACACGCACCGGATGTCCCGACGATCACCGTTGAGAACACAGACACTGGAGCCGTGAGTGTGATGGAGAGCGTGGTGGGGGAGGCGGCGAAGATCGCGCAGGCAGGCGACACAGTGCTGCTGGCCCCGGGCTGCGCTTCCTGGGACATGTTCGCCAACTACGGAGCCCGTGGGGACGCCTTCGCCGAAGCCGTGCGCCGGCTGCGCGTCAGCTGACCGGGTGATCGGATGACGACGATCACGGACCGGCCGAAGGACAAGTCCGGCCGGCCCGGCGTCGGCGGCACCGGCTGGCTCGCCTCGGTGAAGAACGTGCTCGACCGGCCACTCACGTCGTACCACCTGCTGCTCGGCGCGACCGGGTTGTTGCTGGTGCTCGGCGTGCTGATGGTGCTGTCGGCTTCCAGCGTGCTGTCGTACAACCTGAACCACGGCAACCAGTACGCGATCTTCTACCGCCAGCTGATCTGGGTCGGCGTCGGCCTGCCGATGGCGTACGTCGCCTCCCGGATGACACCGCGGCACTTCCGCATGCTCGCGTATGTCGCGCTGCTCGGGTCGGTCTTCCTGCTGATGCTGACCTACATCCCGGGCCTGGGTAAGAGCGTCAACGGCAACGCGAACTGGCTGAACCTCGGCGGTCCGCTGCAGATCCAGCCGAGCGAGTTCGCCAAGCTCGCGCTGGTGATGTGGTGCGCGGACCTGTACGCCCGCAAGCAGAAGTTGCTCACCCAGTGGAAGCACCTGCTGGTGCCGATGGTGCCGGTCTGTGGTCTGGTGATCGCGCTGATCGTCGGCCAGCACGACCTGGGCACAGCGCTGGTGCTGATGGCCGTGATGATCGGGATGGTCTGGGTGGTCGGCGCACCCACCCGGCTGTTCGTCGGGCTGATCGTTGGGATGGCAGCGATCGCGGCCTTCTTCGTCAACCAGGAGAAGTACCGGATGCAGCGGGTGGTGAACTTCACCAACCCGTTCGCCGATCCGACCGCCGCCGGCTGGCAGGCGTACCACGCGTTCTACGCACTCTCCACCGGTGGCTGGTGGGGGGTCGGGATCGGCCTCAGCCGGCAGAAGTGGGGCAACCTGCCCGAGGCGCACACCGACTTCATCTTCGCGGTGATCGGCGAGGAACTCGGGCTGATCGGGTCACTCACCGTGCTTGCGCTGTTCCTCACCCTGGCCTACGCCGGGGTCCGGATCGCGACCCGCGCCACCGAGCCGTTCGTCCGCTACGCCGCGGCCGGGATCACCATCTGGATCATGGCCCAGACGCTCGTCAATCTGGGTGCTGTGATCGGACTGCTACCCATCGTGGGTATCCCGCTCCCCCTGATGTCGTACGGTGGGTCCGCATTGCTGCCGACGCTGATCGCGATCGGCATGCTGCTGTCCTTCGCGAAGGCCGAGCCCGGCGCGCAGGCCGCCCTGAAGGAGACCCGGCGGCCTTTGCTCGGGTGGATGTCGTCGTGGCGTACGCCTGGCCGAACCGGCCGTGAGAACACGCAGGAGCGTTGAAAGCTGTGCCGAGCATCGTCCTGGCCGGCGGCGGTAGCGCCGGCCACACCTCACCCCTGATCGCCACCGCCGACGCGCTGCGCCGGATCGACCCGACCGTCGAGATCGTCGCACTCGGTACCGCGCGCGGACTCGAGACCAAGGTAGTGCCCGAGGCCGGCTACCGGCTGGAGCTGATCCCGCCGGTGCCGCTGCCGAGGAAGCCGACGCCTGCGCTGCTCGCCGTACCGGGCAAGATGTGGGCCTCTGTGTCAGCGGCGCGCAGCGCGCTGGACGAGGCCAAGGCGGACGTCTTGGTGGGTTTCGGCGGCTACGTGTCGACGCCTGCCTACATCGCCGCCTGGCGCCGGAAGACGCCGATCGTGGTGCATGAGGGCAACGCGGTGCCGGGGATCGCGAACAAGTTCGCCGCCCGCTACTGCACCGACCATGTCGCAGTCTCCTTCCCAGGCACCGAACTGCCGCACGCCTCGTACGTCGGACTGCCGATCCGCCGGGCCATCTCCACGCTGGACCGGGCCGCCCTGCGGGCCGAGGCACGGGAGTTCTTCGGGCTCGATCCGGCGGCGCCGACGGTGCTGGTCACGGGTGGTTCGCAGGGCGCCCAGCGGCTGAACGAGGCCTTCGCCGGCGCCGCCGCCGACCTGCAAGCCGCCGGCGTCCAGGTGCTGCACGCGATCGGCCCTAAGAACACCCTGGACGTGCCCTCCACGGGACCACTGCCATACGTCGTGCTGTCGTACGTAGACCGGATGGACCTCGCCTACGCGGCCGCGGACCTGGTGGTCTGCCGTTCGGGTGCGAACACGGTGACGGAGGTGTCCGGTGTCGGGCTGCCCGCCATCTATGTTCCGCTCCCGCATGGCAACGGTGAGCAAGCACTGAACGCCAAGCCTGTCGTGGATGCGGGCGGCGGCCTGTTGGTCGACAACGCCGCCGTGACGCCGGACTGGGTCCGCGCTACCGTGGCTGAACTACTGCACGACCGCGAGCGTCTGTCTCGTATGTCGACCGCAGCGCGAGGCTTGATCCGTACGGATGCAGACGATCGGCTGGCGCAGCTGATCCTGGACGTGGTGAGGTCGGCCAAATGATCATTAGCGGACCTGACACGATCGTCCAGGCGGAGAAGCTCGGCCGAGTGCATTTCGTCGGCATCGGCGGCGCCGGTATGTCCGGCATCGCGCGGATCATGGCTGCTCGCGGCATCATCGTGTCCGGTTCCGACGCCAAGGACTCGACTGTGCTCGCCGCGCTCCGCGCCCTCGGCGCCACCTGCTGGGTGGGGCACGAGGCCGCGCATCTGGCCGAGGTGGACACCGTCGTGGTGTCGACCGCGATCCGCGAGACCAACCCCGAGGTGGTCGCCGCGCGCGCGGCCGGCATCCCGATCCTGCCGCGGGCCGCTGCGCTGGCCTCGGTGATGGTCGGCCGGCGCACGATCGCCGTAGCCGGCACGCACGGCAAGACCACCACCACGTCGATGCTGACGGTGGCGTTGCAGCACTGCGGCGCCGATCCGTCGTACGCGATCGGTGGGAACCTGAACGAGTCCGGCTCGAATGCCCACGACGGCAACGGCGACCTGTTCGTCGCCGAGGCGGACGAGTCCGACAAGTCCTTCCTGACGTACACCCCCGAGGTGTCGATCGTCACCTCGGTGGAGCCGGACCACCTGGACAACTACGGCGACGAGGCCAGCTACGCCGCGGCCTTCGACGCCTTCTGCGACCGGGTCATCCCGGGCGGCTTCATGGTGATCTGCGTGGACGACGCCGGTGCCCGCCGGCTGGCCTGGTACGCCCGTGACCGGGGCATCGACGTGCACACCTACGGCGAGTCGGATGATGCGGAGACCCGGGTCACCGAAATCATCGCGACGGGCGCCACCCAGTCGTTCGTGCCGGTCGTCCGGGGCCGCAGGCTGCCGGCGATCCGGTTGCAGCAGGCAGGCAAGCACAACGCGCTGAACGCTTCGGCGGCTTTGACCGTCGGGCTCTGCCTGGGCTTCGCGGCCACCGATCTGGCCGAGGGGCTGGCCGCCTTCACGGGTACCGGGCGCCGGTTCGAGTTCAAGGGGATGGAGGACGGCGTCCGGGTCTTCGACTCGTACGCGCATCACCCGACCGAGCTTGCCGTCGACCTGACCGCGGCCCGTCAGGTGGCGGGGGAGGGGCGCGTGATCGCCTGTTTCCAGCCGCACCTGTTCAGCCGGACCCGGATCTTCGCGACCCAGTTCTCCGCGGCGCTGGCGCTGGCGGACGAGGTCGTCGTGATGGACGTCTTCGCGGCCCGCGAGGACCCGGAGCCCGGGATCACCGGAGCGCTGATCGCGAATCACGTGCCGCTGAAGCCCGAGCAGGTCCGGTTCGAGCCTTCTTGGTCGGCAGTGCCGCAGACAGTCGCCGGTCTGGCCGTACCGGGTGATCTTGTCGTCACGCTGGGAGCGGGCGACGTCACCCTGATCGGCCCCGAGGTGGTCGGCCTGCTGGCCGAACGGGCTGCTGCTTCATCGGCTCTGGATGCTGCGAATCCATCGGTTCTGGAAGCTGCGGCGTTTCCGTCGGCGGCGGAGTGACTCCGTGGTGAGCTGAATGGCGACCATCCGATGAGCCAGAGCACTGACCTCGCCCGGGCACAGCAGCGGTTCGCGCGCCGGCAGCGGTTGGTGCGCTGGCGCGGCTGGCTGCCCTGGGCGGTCGTCGGCCTGGTGGTGGTGCTGGGCGCGACCACGGTCTGGCTTTTCTACTTCTCCTCGGCGCTGGCGGTCTCCGGCGTCCAGGTGAACGGTCTCGACACGGTGCCATCGGCAACGATCACGCAGGCGGCGGAGGTGCCGCTGGGCGAGCCGCTGGCGAAGGTCGACCTGACCGCGATCGCCGACCGGGTCCGGACCGTGCCGGCGGTGGCCGACGCACAGGTGACCCGGGCCTGGCCGGACCACCTGGTGATCTTGGTGACCGAGCGGGTGCCGGTGGTCGTGGTGACCGACGGCAGCCAGTTCGAACTGGTCGATGCGACCGGGGTCTCCTTCCGCACCGTCCCGACCCGGCCGGCGGGGCTGCCCGAGGCGCTGGTGGTCGGCCCCCGGCGGGACGTGACGATCCGCTCGGTGGTGACCGCGTCAGCGGCGCTGCCGGTGGCGCTGCGGACCGAGGTCGGGTCGATCTCGGCCACCTCGCCGGACTCGATCACCCTCAACCTGACATCCGGGGTCAAGGTTGTCTGGGGGAGTTCCGATGACAGCGAGCGCAAGGCCGCGGTACTCAGCGTGTTGATGCGCCGCGAGGCCAAGGTGTACGACGTGTCCGCGCCCGATCTGCCTGTCACCAAAGGCGAAAAGAGGTGACGCGTTACATCGGGGCACACTGCGGCGAGGCGCGTGGACATTGCCGGATCGGGTCCCGTAGCGTGCGACGTAATCTAAAGTTGACCTAAATCTAACCATCCACTTGAGGTTCAGACTTCGGGGTTTGAGTCTCTCGGGGTCGAGGCTCCTGGGCCGGCTGTGAGGCTGATCCGGACAGTGGGCACGGCCGGACGGGGAACCGGTCCTCGCAGGGGTTCGGGAGCACACGCAGCTCGGACGGCCAACCGGCCACAAACGGGAACAGAATCAAGGCGAGAGGCGCGGACGTGGCGGCACCGCAGAACTACCTGGCACTCATCAAGGTCGTGGGCATCGGTGGCGGCGGCGTGAACGCCGTGAACCGGATGATCGAGCACGGTCTGAAGGGCGTTGAGTTCATCGCCATCAATACCGACGCCCAGGCGCTGCTGATGAGCGACGCCGACGTCAAGCTCGACATCGGCCGCGAGGAGACCCGCGGCCTGGGCGCAGGAGCCAACCCGGCCATCGGCCAGAAGGCTGCCGAGGACCACGCGGAGGAGATCGAGGAGGCGCTCAAGGGCGCCGACATGGTCTTCGTCACCGCGGGCGAAGGCGGTGGCACCGGCACCGGTGGTGCACCGGTGGTGTCCCGGATCGCCCGCTCCCTCGGGGCGCTGACGATCGGTGTGGTGACCCGGCCGTTCTCGTTCGAGGGCAAGCGCCGGGCGACCCAGGCGGAGGACGGCATCGCCACCCTTCGTGAAGAAGTCGACACGCTGATAGTGATTCCGAATGACCGCCTCCTCACCATCTCCGACCGTGCGGTGTCCGTGCTGGACGCCTTCAAGCAGGCCGACCAGGTGCTGCTGCAGGGTGTTTCCGGCATCACCGACCTGATCACCACCCCCGGCCTGATCAACGTGGACTTCGCCGACGTCAAGGCGGTCATGTCCAACGCGGGTTCCGCGCTGATGGGCATCGGCTCTTCCCGCGGCGAGGACCGGGCCGTCGCCGCCGCCGAGGCCGCGATCTCGTCACCGTTGCTTGAGGCAAGCATCGAGGGCGCGCACGGCGTCCTGCTGTCGATCGCTGGTGGCTCCGACCTCGGCCTGTTCGAGATCAACGAGGCCGCCCAGCTGGTCTCGGAGTCGGCCCACACCGACGCCAACATCATCTTCGGCGCAGTCATCGACGACGCCCTCGGCGACGAGGTCCGCGTCACCGTGATCGCGGCCGGCTTCGACGGCGGCATGCCGAAGCGCCGCGAGCAGGCGATGAACAGCGCCCGCCCGCAGTCCCGCCCCACCGCCGGAGCCACTACGGGTGAGGTGGCTGCGTCCGTAGCCACCCAGGGCCAGCGGCGCCCGCCCGCGCCCCCCCAGGACGGTTCAACCCAGCCCCCGTACGGCGCTCCCCAGGGCGGTACGGGCCAACCCGGCGCCAACCAGTACAGCGCGGGCCAGTCCGGCGCAGGCCATACGGGTGCTGGCCAGTCAGGTGCTGGCCAAGGCGCTGCTGGCCAGTCCGGTGCAGGCCAAGGCGGTGTGGGTCAGTCCGGTGCGGGTCAGTTCGGTGGTGGCCAGGCCGGTGGTGGCCAGGCCGGTCAAACCGGCCAGGGAACGCCAGTCACCGACGACAC
>JAWWOY010000562.1:0-7800 GCA_033851195.1 Kribbellaceae bacterium
GCCGGAGCCGGAGCAGGTGCAGGCGCCGGTGCGGCTGGTGGTGCTGCGGCCGGCGGTGGCGCGGCGGCTGCCGGTGCGGCGGGCGGTCCCGTCGGGGTCGCGGTCGTAGCCGGGGTGATGGCTGTCAAGAAGGCTGCGGACACCGCCAAGGACATGGCCCAGGCCGGCGCAAAGGAAACCATCGACAACGACGCAATGGATGAGGGTCCGAGTGGCAGCGGCTGATGGCGTTCGCGCCACCCCCAGGACCTACGGCAACTGGCGCCGCCCGACCACCGCCGGCATCGGTGGACTCGGTGCCCTGGGCACCGGAATCATGATGGGCGGCATGATCGCGATGCTGATCGCCACGATGATCGGTGGCCTGGGGGCCGCCGTCGTCACGGCGCTCATCGTCGGCGTGTCGTTGCTGTTGCTGATGACCAAGGACAAGCACGGACAGTCCGCGTTGCAGCGGCTCTCGACCCGTATTGGATGGCAGCGAGCAAAGATGGCCAAGCACAACATCTACCGGTCCGGACCGCTCGGGCGGACGGCATGGGGCAAGTTCCAGTTGCCCGGGCTGGCGGCAGCCTCCCAGCTGAGCGAGTTCCAGGACTCGTACGGCCGTCCGTTCGCCCTGTTGTTCTACCCGAGCACGCGGCACTTCACCGTTGTCATCAACGCCGAACCGGACGGAGCGTCACTGGTTGACGAGGACCAGATCGACGTGTGGGTCGCGCACTGGGGCCAGTGGCTCGCCTCGCTCGGCCATGAGCCGGGCATCGTTGCCGCGTCGGTGACGGTCGAGAGCGCACCGGACACCGGGACCCGGCTGCGCCGCGAGGTCACCCACAACATGCAGGACGGTACGCCGGCGATCGCGCGGGCGATGCTGTCCGAGGTGATCCAGACCTATCCCGAGGGATCGGCACTGGTGTCCGCCCGGGTGGCGCTGACCTTCAAGGGCACGGACCGCACCGGCAAGAGGCGCAAAGAGGAGGACATGGGCCGAGAGCTCGCGTCCCGGCTCCCGGCACTGACCCAGAGCCTGAACTCCACCGGTGCAGGTGCGGCCCGGCCGGTCACCGCGCAGGAGCTTTGCGAGACCGTCCGGATCGCCTACGACCCGGCGGCCGCCGTACTGATCGATGAGGCGCGCAGCCAGGGCATGTCGCCGGAGCTGCAATGGACCGATGTCGGCCCGGCCGGCACTCAGGCGTTCTGGGACAAGTACCGGCACGACACCGCGTGGTCGGTGACCTGGCAGATGACACAGGCGCCGCGGGGCGAGGTGTTCTCCTCGGTGCTGTCGCAGCTGGTCGGACCGCACCCGGACATCGACCGCAAGCGGGTCACGCTGCTCTACCGGCCGCTGGACGCGGCGACCTCGGCCAGGATGGTGGAGGCAGACAAGCGCAACGCCTCGTTCCGTGCGACGGCCTCGGCCCGTCCGTCGGCCCGTTCCATGGCCGAGGCCCGGGCCGCGGACCGGACCGCGCAGGAGGAGGCCCGCGGTGCGGGTCTGGTGAACTTCGGCATGGTGGTAACCGGCACTGTGATGACAGCCGAGCAACTTCCGGACATGGTGGCCGCCATCGACAACCTGGGCGCTACCGCCCGCGTCCTGCTGCGCCCGGCCTACGGGTCCCAGGACTCCGCATTCGTGGCCGCACTGCCGCTCGGCATTGTGCTGCAGAGCCATCTGTCGGTGCCGGCCGGCCTCAGGGAAGCCTTATGAGTCCGCGGGAGTCACTGTGAGCAAGAAGAACAAGGTGGTCGACCCGCTGCGCGGTGGCAAGCGCCCGATGCCGCGCGGCTGGCCCGGCCAGGGCGGCGGCTACTCGACGTACCTGCAAGCACCCGACGAGTGGCGCGGTACGACGGTGCAGGTCTGCGGCATGTGGCCCTTCGCCGCAGGCACCGGCAGCCCGATGGTCGGCGTACCGATCGGCCGAAACATCCTGTCCGGCGCGACTATGTGCTGCGACCCGATCAGTTGGTTCATGCGCGCCAAGCTGATCTCCAACCCCTCCGTCTTCGTGCTGGGCAAGCCTGGCTTGGGCAAGGCGCTGGACGTCAATACCCCGATCCCCACGCCGGGCGGGATCCGGCGGATGGCCGACCTTCAGCCGGGCGACTTCGTCTTCGACGCCGAGGGTCTGGCGACCGCCGTCGTCGCGGTGTCCGAGGTGATGACCGATCGCGACTGCTGGGAACTGACGTTCTCCAGCGGCGAGACCATCGTGGCGGACGCCGAGCACCTGTGGGTCACCGAGACGGACGAGGACCGGCGCCGAACCCGGGTCGAGCGGAACGTCCCCCGCAAGCGGATCCGCACTGGAACCGAGGACGAACTGGCCGCCGTGGGTGCGTCTCGCGCAAAGCTCGGTACCGAGCCGATCAGGGTCGGGGATCTGACTCGCACCCTCTCCTGGGACGGCACTACGCGTGAGAGCGCGGTATACCGCTGGGCCAGCACGGTGCCGCCGGTCCGGAGTAACGGCAGCAGGCGCTGGTATGAGCAGACCACACTGGTCGGCGCTGTCGATCAGGCCCTGCACCGGGTAAAGAACGAACAACGGAATCACACTCCGGAGAAGGCGCCGATCACTACTGCGCCGGTCACTACTGCGCAGATCGCTGCGTCGCTGACGGCCGGCGGCAAGGCGAACCATGCCGTCCGCGTGATGCCGGGTCTTCGGTTGCCGGAGGCAAAGTTGGCCCTCGATCCGTATGTTCTCGGCGCCTGGTTGGGCGACGGGCACAGCGCCGGACCGAGGCTGACCACGATCGGCGAGGGCATCGTCGAGCGGATCCGCGCGGCCGGTATCGAGTGCGAACCGACCAGCGGCCGCTTGCTCTACCGGTTGTCCATCCCAGGCACCTACCGGCAGAAGGGCGCCGGATTCACCGAGGTGCTCCGCCAACTCGGCGTACTCGGGGACAAGCACATCCCGACGTCGTACAGGCGGGCTTCGGACCGGCAGCGACGTGAGTTGCTCGCGGGCCTCCTCGATACCGGCGGCACGGTCTCCCGGGCCTGCGGTCAGGTGCAGTACACGTCGACCTGCCGGCGGCTCGCCGAAGATGTGCACGAACTTGTCGCCAGCCTCGGCTACCGGCCCACTCTTCGCGAAGGCCGAGCACAACTGAACGGCCGGGACTGTGAACCGATGTGGATCATCGGGTTCACCACGCCGGACGAGGTGTTCGGCCTCGAGCGGAAGCAGGTTGTCCATGCGGAGCGGACGATCCGTCAACCAGCCCGAACCGCCAGCCGGTATGTCGTCTCCGCCCGCCGAGTGTCGTCAAGGCCAGTGCGGTGCATCCAGGTAGCGAGCCCAGATGGTCTCTACTTGGCCGGCCGGAGCTTCATCACCACGCACAACTCGACGATCATCCGGCGGATGGCGTTGGGGTTGGCGGGGTACGGGATCCAGCCACTGGTGCTGGGTGACCTGAAACCTGACTACAAGGACCTGATCGAAGCGCTCGGTGGGCAGGTGATCGAGCTGGGCCGCGGCCGTGGCCACTTGAACGTGCTGGACCCGGGCGAGTCCCGGCGGGCCGCGCTGCGATTGACCGGCAGTGCCCGGCAGGCGATCCAGGCCGACGCGCACGGCCGCCGGCAGACGATGGTGTCCGCGCTGATCTCGATCATGCGTGCCGCCCCGCCGACGGACCGCGAGGAGACCATCATCGACGAGGCTCTCAAGGTGCTGGACGAGCGCCATCAGGGAACGCCGGTACTGCGGGACCTGCTGCAGGTGGTCCAGGAGGCGCCGGACCGGGTCCGCGATGTGGCCCTGGACCGCGGCAGCATGGACCGGTACCGGGAGATTACCGAAGGGCTCGAGGCATCGCTGATCGGTCTGGTCGGCGGTGGCCGGCTGGGTGAGATCTTCTCCGAGCAGACCGACCACCCGATGGCGATGGACCGGCCGGTTGTGTTCGACGTGTCCAACATTGACGACTCCGAGACAAACCTGCAGGCCGCCGTGCTGCTGGCCTGCTGGTCGTACGGATTCGGCGCGGTGGCGGTCGCACAGGCATTGGCCGACGCCGGCCTCGAGCCACGACGGCACTACTTCGTCATCCTGGACGAGTTGTGGCGGGTGCTGCGGGCCGGCCGGGGTCTGGTCGACCGCGTCGACGCGCTGACCCGGCTGAACCGGCAGCGTGGTGTCGGCATGGCGATGATCTCGCACACCATGTCCGACCTGCTGGCGCTGGAGCACTCCGAGGACCGGATGAAGGCCAAGGGATTCGTCGAGCGGTCCGGCATGGTGATCTGCGGCGGTCTGCCGCGGGCCGAGATGGAGAACCTGACCGCCGTGGTGCCGCTGTCCGACGAGGAGCAGAACATGCTCATCGGCTGGCAGGACCCGCCTGCCTGGGATCCGGCCACCGGCGAGGAGGCCGCACCGCCCGGACGAGGCAACTTCCTGGTCAAGGTCGGCGGCCGGCCGGGCATCCCGGTGCACGTCGCGCTGACCTCGGTCGAGCGCGAGATCAACGACACGAACAAGCTGTGGAAGACCGGCGCCGATGGCCGCCCGCTGAAGGTGGAGTTGCTCGAGGACGGGACCGAGGAGGTGGTCGAGGAGTACACCTTCGACGACCCGACGATGCTGCCGCCCCCCGACCCGGCGACGATGCTGCCGCCGCCTGACCCGGCGACGATGCTGCGGTCGGCCGACCCGGCCACCATGCTGCCGCCGCCTGATCCCTCGACCCGGGTCGAGGCCAGAAGGGGAGTTGAGGACTAGTGGCTGAAGGCAGGAGGAGCACCGGCCCGGCGGGACTGTCCGCCGAGTCGGTGCTGGTGTTCATCGGCATCGGCCTGTTTGTCGTCGTGGTCGGCGGCATCTGGTCAGCGCTCAAGATCGCCGCCGGGATCAACAAAACGCGGCCGGTCTCCGGCGACCCGGTCAGTACCCTGACTGATCTGATACAGGGCCGGGTCGAGTGGTCCGGCGCCGCTACCGGCGTACTGATCGTGGAGATCGTGGTGATCGGCCTGCTGGTGGGTCTGGTGCTGTTCACCATCAGCCGGCTGAAGGGACGCCGGTCCCGGGTGGACAGATCGGCGTTCCTGATGTCGAAGCGCAAGGAGATCTTCAAGCTCACCCGCGAGGGCGCGCAGGACACCGCGAACCGCCTCGGCGCCGGCCACGCCGGGCCGGGTGTGCTGATCGGCCGCACGGTCCGCGACAACGTCGAGGTATTCGGTTCCTGGGAGGACATGCACGTCGACATCTGGGGACCCCGGACCGGAAAAGCGCTGGCAGCTGCGACGCCGGTGCTGACACCGCATGGCTGGGTGCCGATCAAGGACCTGGCGCGTGGTTGCCGCGTGATCGGCAGCGACGGTCGCCCGACCGTGGTGACCGGTGTGTATCCGCAGGGGACGCGCCCGGCCTACCGGCTGCACATGAGTGACGGTACGTCGATCCTGTGTGACCCAGACCATCTGTGGACTGTCCGGCCAAAGATCAGGGCGGACAAGAAGAATCCGGAAATGTGGCGGACCTGGACTACCCAGCAGATGCTGGATCGCGGCCTGAAGCGGGCAAGCGGTGGAGCCAAGTACTACTTGCCGATCGTCGAGCCCGTTCAGTTCGAGGGTGTACTCGAGCCAGGACGACCGGTCGAGTGTGAAC
The DNA here is from genome assembly GCA_033851195.1 of Kribbellaceae bacterium. Taxonomy (GTDB): domain Bacteria; phylum Actinomycetota; class Actinomycetes; order Propionibacteriales; family Kribbellaceae; genus Kribbella. Next base: position 5,646 of record JAWWOY010000562.1, read on the forward strand.
CGCAGACCGGAAAAGGCCGCAACCTCAAGCCTCCGGTTGTCGCTCCCCGCCTGCCGGTCGCGCCGTACCTGCTGGGCGTGCTGATCGGTGACGGCGGTCTCCGGTCAGGCTCGATCCGTCTGTCGACCGCAGAAGCCAAAGACTTGTTGCCTCTGTTGGCTCCGTCCCTTCCTGACGGTGTAGAGGCCAAGGCGGTCGCCGGGAGCGCCTATGACTGGGCGTTGACGTCCGGGCGAGGCGGACCTCGCAACGCCTTGATTGGCGCGATGCGCGAGCTCGGTCTGATGGGCCACAGTTCGTTAACCAAATTCGTTCCCGAGATCTACCTTCTGTCCGGAGTGGATGATCGCCGTGCGCTGCTGGCCGGGTTGCTTGACACCGATGGATCGATCGACGAAAAGGGGATCGTCGAGTTCTCGACCTCTTCGCCGCAACTGTCCGAGGATTTTCGCTTCCTCGTGCAGTCTCTCGGCGGAACAGTCACGACAACCCGACGCGAGACGACCCATGCACTGTCATACCGGTCACTGGTGCGGCTGCCGGTTGGAATGCCGGCTCCGTTCCGCCTGCCCCGGAAACGGCAGCGGTGGAACGAACTGGCGCCATACCGGCGCCGTGCCAAGCCGGTGCGGGCGATCCGGGCGATCGAGCCTGAAGGCGAGATGGAGATGGTCTGCATCTCGGTGGCCGCAGCCGACGGACTGTTCGTCACGGACGAATTCATCGTCACCCACAACACGACTTCCCGCGCCGTCCCGGCGATCCTGGATGCGCCCGGCTCGGTGGTCGCGACCTCGAACAAGCGCGACATCGTCGACGCCACCCGCGACCCGCGGTCAGGCAAGGGCCCGGTCTGGGTCTTCGACCCGCAGGAGATCTGCGGGGAGGATCCGAACTGGTGGTGGAACCCGCTCAGCTACGTCACGGACGAGATGAAGGCGCGGGAGCTCGCGGGCCACTTCGTGGCGTCGCAGCGGATCGAGGGCGCCCAGACCGACGCCTTCTTTGATGCCGCCGGCATCGATCTGCTATCCGGGCTGCTGCTCGCTGCCGCGGTGGCGAAGCGACCAATCACGCAGGTGTACATGTGGCTCGCGGACCAGCGCAACGACGAGCCGGAGCGGATCCTGCGGTCGACGCCCGGCCTGCAGCTGTCCGCCGACTCGTTGGCCGGCGTCATCAACGCCCCCGACAAGCAGCGCGCCGGTGTCTACGGCACCGCGCAGCAGTCGGCGCATTTCCTGATCAACCGGAAGGTCACCCGCTGGGTCGTCCCGAACGGGCCGAACGACCACCGGCCTCAGTTCGACCCGTACCGGTTCGTCCGCGAGGGCGGCACGCTCTACAGCCTCTCCAAGGAGGGTACGGGCACGGCGGGTCCGCTGGTCACCGCTCTCACAGTGGCGGTGGTCGAGGCGGCCGAGGACTACGCCAAGACCTGCCCGAACGGTCGGATGCCCAGCCCACTGGTCGGCGTGCTGGACGAGGCGGCGAACGTCTGCCGCTGGAAGGCCCTGCCGGACCTGTACAGCCACTTCGGCTCCCGCGGCATCGTGCTGATGACGATCCTGCAGTCCTGGGCCCAGGGCATGGAGTGCTGGGGCGAGCGCGGCATGGAGAAACTCTGGTCAGCGGCCAACATCCGCGTGTACGGCGGTGGTGTGTCCGACGCGAACTTCCTGGAACGGTTGAGCAAGCTGATCGGCGACTACGACATCCTGTCCAGCTCGGTCTCCTACAACAAGGGCGAGCGCGGAACCAGTAAGCAGACCCAGCGGCACCACATCATGGAGGTCTCCGACCTCGCGTCGATGCCGCCCGGCCGGGCCGTGGTTTTCCCTTCCGGCATCCCTGCGACGATGATCAAGACGGTGCCGTGGATGGTGCGGCCGGACGCCGGCGCGGTGAAGGCATCCTTCGCGCGGCACGACCCGGGCGCTGCGCAGGCAATGATTCCGCAGGGCGCCAACGCCTGGGTTTCGGCCGGCAAGCCGCCCGCTGGTGGTGGCAGCAGCCAGGGTGGCCAGCCCGCCGGACCGCCACAGAACAAGCCGGTCTGGGAGCAGAACGAGGAGCAAGGCCGTGGATGGTGAACAGGAACTCTTCTACCCGCATGTCGCGGCCTTCGTCGAGGACCGGTTGGTCTACTTGTACT
>JAWWOY010000567.1:0-2783 GCA_033851195.1 Kribbellaceae bacterium
CGAGCGCCCGATGCACACCTACACGCAGAACGTGACCGCCATGGTCTCGCTGCTCGACGCGATGGCCGAGCTGGGCGTCGGCAACATCGTCTTCTCCTCCAGCGCCGGCGTCTACGGCACCCCTTCGGACGAGATCGTGACCGAGCACACCACGCCGGACCCGCAGAGCCCGTACGGCGAGACGAAGCTGGTGGGCGAGTGGTTGCTCGCGGACCAGGCCAAAGCGGTCCCGCTGAGCCACACCTCGCTGCGCTACTTCAACGTGGTCGGCTCGGGCGACCCCAAGGTCTACGACGCGAGCCCGTACAACCTGTTCCCGATCGTCTGCAACCTGCTCACCCAGGGCAAGATCCCGCAGATCTACGGCACCGACCACCCGACCCCCGACGGCACCTCGGTCAAGGACTACGTGCACGTGGCGGACCTGGCACGGGCACACGTGGCCGCCGCCCGCGCGCTGGAGTCTGGCCGCGAGTTGGAGAAGGTCTACAACCTCGGCAGTGGAACCGGTACGTCGGTGCGCCAGATCATGGACGCGGCCCGTCGAGTCACGGGGATCGACTTCACCCCGACCGAAGGCCCGCGTCGCCCGGGTGACCCGTCAAGGGTGGTCGCGTCCGGCGAGTTGGCCGCGCGCGACCTGGAGTGGAAGAACACCCACACGGTCGACGAGATGTTCGCCTCGGCTTGGGAGTCGTGGCCGAGGGGCTGAGACAATTGCTCGCCACGCTGGTAGGAACCCCAGCCCGATGAAGTAGTGCCACCAACCTCGTTCTCCACCGGCCGGACGCTACCGAGGAGTGAGGTCGAGGTAGCTGGGCCCGACTAGTGCGCCGCCCTCGACCGGGAGGGTGATGCCGGTGATCCAGGCTGCATCGTCGGAGGCCAGAAAAGCGACCGCCGCAGCGATGTCCTCCGGCTCCCCGACCCGGCCCAGCGGGTAGAGCCCACCGAAGTGCTCGAGGGTGCCCGGCTGGCTGTCCCAGTTCGGCGTCCGGACGGTGCCGGGCGCGACCACGTTGAACCGCACGCCGCTCTTGCCGTACCGGGCGGCGAAGTTCTGCGTCATGCTCTGTTGCCCGGCTTTGGCGGCCGAGTACTCGACGTTGCCGAAGGCGGCGAGGCCATTGACCGAGCTGATAGTGACCACGTTGCCGCGACTCTCCAGCAGCTGCGGCAGGGCGGCTTGGATGCACTGCGCGGCGCCGATCAGGGTCAGGTCGAGCTGGCTGCGCCACTCGGCCACAGTGGTCACCTCGGGCTTCGTGGTGACGATGCAGCCGCCCGCGTTGTTGACTAACACGTCCAGCCGGCCGAACCGCTGCACGGCAGCCGCCACGGCGTCGTCGATCTCCGCGCGCACGGTGACGTCCAGCTTGACCGCGAGTGCCCGTTCACCGATCTCCGCCGCGACGGCCTCGATCTTGTCCTCCTGCAGGTCGGTGACGACCACCGCGCCGCCCTCGGCGGCGATCCTGCGCGCGACCGCCGCGCCGATACCCTGCGCTGCCGCCGTGACGAGTGCCACCCGCCCGTCGAACCTCTGCATCAGCTCTTCTCCAGCACTCGAACGACCTTCTCGTCCGCGATCCGCCGGTCCAGCTTGGCGGCGTCGAGGTTCCGGCAGAGCACGATCGAACCACCTCCGGAGATCACCCCGACCAGGGTGCCGATACCGTCCGGACCGGCCAGATCCGTCGTGGTCAGGATCCGCTCGGCGATCGGCGTCGCCGTACTGATCAGGTCGGCATGCGAGCGGCCGTCGTACGCCGGCGAGCCTGCGGCCGGCGGGTCGAACGGGACGAACACGTCCGGGTGGTTGTAGACCTCGGCGCCATAGTCGTGCACGCCGTCCGGCAGGGGCTCCCGGAACCGTCCGCCGAGGGGGAGCAAGGCGCTGGCGATGGTCTCGCGCTCGCCACGGACGGCGAAGTCCGGACCGGTGATCGCAAGGTCGCCCGGACCGGTCGTGACGGACGCGCCGGCGGACCAGGCCGACAGCACCCAGACCACGCCGAGCCAGTGCGGCGGCAGGCCGATCGCGACGGTCTCACCTGACTCCAGGTCGAACTCGTCGACCAGCAGGTTCGCCGTCTTCGCCACCCAGTTAGCGGTGGTCAGCGCGCTGAGCTCGATCCGCTCGCCGGACACGTCGTCGTAGTAGGTGAGGAACGGGCTGGCGCCGTCGCGTCGTACGGCGGTGCTGAAGAGGTCGGGAAGTGTGCCGGTCATAGCCGCACCCTAAGCTCGCGCACAGACCCACCTTGTTGGTGTGTCGACTACCGGCTGTTGACCCACCCTCTTGATCCCGCCATTCGTGACCATTGTCGGTCAAGCCGGGGCTTGCACTCTCGGATCCGTGCCGAGCCCACCGGCCTCGCCGTCGTCGGCGCCATCGCACTGGCGAGCGCTCCCATCGCTTCTGCGCACACTCATCCGACGCCGCTCGCCAATGCGGGCAAGACCGTCAAGTACAACACCGATCACCTGCAGTACGAGCACCTGGATCAACCGCTGCTCGGTTTCGGCCCCACTATCGCCGACCCGACCGGCTGGACGACGCATCAGCGGTCCTGGCCAGACCGCTCTGGGTCATTACCGAGTGCTGTGCGGGGCGACGTATCTTGGGCTGAGGGAACTCAGAGAGAAGGATCGACATGGTGCCACTGCTCGCGTTGCCCGAGGGCGGGGAATGGATCGTCCTGCTGGTCATCGTCTTGCTGCTATTCGGCTCGAAGAAGTTGCCTGAGCTGACCCGCAACTCGGCTCGCGCCTTCATGGAG
>JAWWOY010000568.1:0-2955 GCA_033851195.1 Kribbellaceae bacterium
CCTTGGCGGTGCCTGCGGCCGGCCAGACGACCTTCGCCGGAGATGCCTGCGGGCGCGCGGTGCCCGCGGTGGCTGGGTCCAACTGGCGCTCGACCGGCTGGGCCGGAACGGTGACGACCGAGTCCTCAGCAGACACCGGCGCTGGTTTCCCTCCGCCTGGGTCCGCTGCCTCGGCCGGCGGAGGTTTGACGCTGGACACCAGAACAGCGATCGCTACGACACCGACTGTGATCGAACGCAGGCGTGACAGAACCATGCCTCACTCCCCCAGGACTGTGTGGCGTGACGCCGTGTCCTCGGGCGGGGACACGGTGTAGTCAAATTTCCCCGACCTCCACCGGCCCTGTCAACGAAATCTGACGCGTCAGGCTCTGTTGTCTCTGAAGACCCTTATTTCCGGGCCTTCGGACCCAAACGGTTCAGGCCTGGTTCTCCAGGAGGGTGCGAACCAGGCGGAGGCCGACGGAGAGCTGGGCGAGCTCGGGGCCTTCCGTGTCGACAATCTCCTCCATCATGGCGGCGGCCCGGCTGAGGGCTACCTCGTTGATGTCCTGCCAGGCGATCACGCGTTCCTCGGCCTCCTGACCGGCGTCGGTCGTAGCCAGCACCTGGGCGGTGAGCCGCGCATGCACCGCGTGCAGGTCGTCGCGCAGGGCGGCCCGCGCCATCGTCTGCCAGCGGTCGGTTCGGGGCAGGCCGACGATCCGCTCCAGGAACCGACCGAGCTGCAGCCGCTCCCCGAGGGCGAAGTGGACCTTGGCGACCTCCAGTACGTCGAGGTCGTCGCGGTGCGCGGTCTCCACGATGCCGAGCCCGGCATAGGCCGGCGGCAGAACGGCGATCCGGGTCGCGAAGTCGTCCGAGACCCCCTTCACCCGGAGGGCTTCCCGGCGTTGCTCGAACAGCGCGAGCTCCCGGCCCCGCAACACCTCGGGCAGAGCTGCCGTCAGCTTGGTGATGCCCGGCGAGAAGAAGTCGATCAGCTCGGCGATGTCCACCGGCGGGCGTCGGTTGCTGACCAGCCAGCGAGTCGCCCGCTCGACCAGGGTGCGGGTCTCCAGCCGCATATCGGTCTGCGTCTGCGCGTCGACGATGTTGTCGAGTTCGGCGTTGTGGGCCAGCAGGTCGGGCTGGCTGAAGATGCGGCTCGCGGCCAGGTTGGCCCGGACCACGTCCTCGACGCTGCCGCCGGTCTCCAGCGAGAGCCGGTGGTACGCCGTGATGCCGGACGAGTTGATGAACTCGTTCGCCACCTGGGTGGCGATGATCTCGCGGCGCAACTGGTGCGACTTCATCGGCTCAGCGAATCGCTCCTGGATCACCCGCGGGAAGTAGCTCGCCAGTTTCGACGCCAGGTACTCGTCGTCCGGCAGCGAGGTCTCCAGCAGTTCCGCCTCGAGCACGATCTTCGTGTACGCGATCAGCACCGACAGCTCCGGCGAGGTGAGCCCGCGCCCGTCCGCCATGCGCCGCCTGAACTCCGCGACGCTCGGCAGGAACTCCAGCTCCCGGTCCAGCAGGCCCTGCCGCTCCAGCCGGCGGACCCAGTCCTGATGCACGTGCAGCAGCGCCGGGGCCTGCGCGCTCGCGTTGGCCAGCCCGATGTTCTGCCGGTAGTTGCTCTTCAGCACCAGCGCGGCGACCTCGTCGGTCATCGATGCGATCACGTCGTTGCGCTGCTTCTCGGTCAGGTCGCCGTCGGCAACGACCTTGTCCAGCAAGATCTTGATGTTCACCTCGTGGTCGGAGGTGTCCACCCCGGCCACGTTGTCGATGAAGTCGGTGTTGATCCGGCCACCGGCGAGCGCGTACTCGATCCGGCCGAGCTGGGTGAAACCGAGGTTGCCGCCCTCGCCGACGGCCTTGGCCCGCAGATCGTTGCCGTTGACCCGGATGGTGTCGTTGGCCTTGTCGCCGACATCCGCGTGGGTCTCCGCGGCGGCCTTCACGTAGGTGCCGATGCCGCCGTTCCAGAACAGGTCGACCGGGGCCTTCACGATCGCCTGCATCAGTTCGGCTGGCGTCAGCGTCGAGGGGTTGCCCACGATGCCGAGCGCGTCGCGCACCTCCGGCGAGATCGGAATCGCCTTGTCCGTGCGCGGATAGACACCGCCGCCCTCGGAGATCAGCGAAGCGTCGTAGTCCGCCCAGGACGACCGCGGCAGGTCGAACAGCCGGCGCCTCTCCACGTACGACGAAGCCGCCTCAGGTGCCGGGTCCAGGAAGATGTGCCGGTGGTCGAACGCAGCCACCAGCCGGATGTGCTCCGACAGCAGCATGCCGTTGCCGAACACGTCACCCGACATGTCACCGACACCCACGACGGTGAAGTCCTCGGACTGGCAGTCGTGGCCCATCTCGCGGAAGTGCCGCTTGACCGACTCCCACGCACCGCGGGCGGTGATGCCCATCGCCTTGTGGTCGTAGCCGACCGAGCCACCGGAGGCGAACGCGTCACCCAGCCAGAAGCCGTACTCCTTCGCGACACCGTTCGCGATGTCGGAGAACGTCGCCGTACCCTTGTCCGCGGCAACCACCAGGTACGCGTCGTCGCCGTCGTACCGGACCACGTCGCGCGGTGGAACGATGTCGCCGGCAACGATGTTGTCGGTGATGTCCAGCAGGCCGGAGATGAAGGACTTGTACGACGCGATCCCCTCAGCCAGCCAGGCCTCCCGGTCGACCGTCGGGTCCGGCAACTGCTTCGCGTAGAAGCCGCCCTTGGCGCCGACCGGCACGATCACCGAGTTCTTCACCATCTGCGCCTTGACCAGACCCAGCACCTCGGTCCGGAAGTCCTCCCGCCGGTCCGACCAGCGCAACCCGCCCCGGGCGACGGCGCCGAACCGCAGGTGCACGCCCTCCACCTGCGGCGAGTACACGAAGATCTCGTACGCCGGCCGCGGCTGCGGCAGGTCCGGGATGGCCTCCGGCTCCAGCTTGAGCGAGATGTAG
>JAWWOY010000033.1:0-3996 GCA_033851195.1 Kribbellaceae bacterium
GGAGAGCGCGTCGTGGGCGACGTACTCGATCATCATCACGCCCGAACTGGCCTCGGCTCCACTGGCCAGGAACCTGCTGAGACTCGTGTACTCCGGGTCGACCAGGTTCGCCAGCCGTGAGGTCGACAGCGTCGCGACACTGTGCAGGCTGAGCCGCAGGGAGTCCAGCGCCAGCGCGATCGGCATCGCGTGCCAGTTGCCGTTGTGCAGAACGGTGTCGCCGACCACCAGCGGGTTCTCCGCGGCCGCGTTGATGTCCACCGTGATGGTGTTGCCGAGGGCATCGACATGGTCGACGGCAGGTCCCAGCACCTGGGCGAAGGCGCGCAGGCCGAACGGGTCCTGGATCCGGGCCGGCGGGATCGGCAGCCCGTCCAGCAGACCGCGCATCCGGCGGGCCACCCGGGCCTGGCCGGGGTGGGGCCGGGCCTCGTGGACTCGTGCGTCGTACACCTCGTCGTTGCCGCGGAGGGCGACATGGGAGAGCGCGCCGACCAGCGGCACCACATTGATGAGAGTCGCCGCCTCCAGATAGGCCAGGCAACACTCGGCCAGGGTGATCGCGTTGCTGGACAACAGTGGCAGGGCGCTGGTCCCTTCGACGACGTCACCAAGCGCCAGCCCGAGCTCGGCCAACGGGCCCAGGTCACCGGTACCGATCGCGCCGCCGCGGTGTAGGGCGGGCAGTTCATCATCGTTGAGCAGGGCAACGATCGCGTCGGCGACCGCAGGCGCCAGTCCGGACCCACCGGTGGCGAGCTGGTTCACCCGGATCAGCAACCCGAGCCGCACCACATCCTGCGGGTACGGCGTGGTGCCCGTGGTGGAGTGGGACGCAAGCAGCCGGGCGCCGTGCTCCGAGTCGGCCGCCAGCGCGTCCCGGTTGGCGCCGACGCCAGTGGTCCGCCCGTACACCGGTCGGTGCTTGGCGATCTCGGTCACGGCGGCCGCTGAGTCGGCCATCCGCTTCCGTGCAGCGTCGGTCAATCGGAGAGGTGTCCGTCGCTGTCCGAGCGCGACGGCGTTCAACGGGGTCAGGTCGGTTCCATCGATGTCGATCGGCTCCACCCGCACAGTGTCGGTCCCGCATCCGGCCGACCGGTCAGCGGGTCGTGGAACCAGGGCAGCGAGAAGGCGTCGGTGCCGCAGTGTTGCCTACTGTCGCCTACTGCCGCATCGCCACCGCAGATGCGGCTTGTTTGATGAGGTCGGCCACCGCGGCCGGCTGTGACAGGTAGATGGCGTGGCTGCCCGGGACCTCGACCACGGTCGAGTCGGCCCGCTCGGACATGGCGCGCTGCGCCGGAGGGGGAATCATCCGGTCGTCCGTCGAGACCAGGTACCAGCTCGGCTTGTTCCGCCAGGCAGGCTCGCTGATCGGCCCAGCGAGGGCGCCCACGCCCCACGGGACCTGGGAGTCGGCCATGAATGCAGCCTGGTCGGCAGGCAGGTCACCGGCGAACGACGCCGCGAACTTTTCCCGATCCAGGAAAAGGAACCCGTCCTGCGGCGGCAGAATCGGCGGAACCGGCGCGCCAGGCGGCGGGTCGGCGATGAGCGTGTTCACCGACTCGCCCTTGTCTGGCGCGAAGGCCGCGATGTAGACCAGCGCCGCCACGTTCGGGTCCGTGCCCGCCTCGGTGATGACCGCCCCGCCGTAGGAGTGGCCGACCAGAACGACCGGCCTGTCTTGCGCGGCGATGATCTGCCGCGTCGCGGCGACGTCACCCTCAAGGGACAGGGTCGGGTTCTGCACGACGCTGACCTGGTAGCCGTCCTGCTTCAACAGGTCGTAGACCGCTTTCCAGCCCGACCCGTCAACGAAACCGCCGTGTACGAGAACGACATTTCCCGGGGATCCTGCGGATCCTGCGTTCATGATGATGTCCTTTCCTGAGACCGGTTGAGGGTTTCGGCCGACGCGAGCTATCCCCACTGTGCGCGTCGGGAGCCGACCGGTCAACGAGCCCGGAGTTGATCGCCACCACGCAGCAGGAGTCGTAAGTTCTCGGCCCTGGACCCCTCAAATCGCACCATGCGGCGGCATCACACGCTTTCGCGCACAGCCGGGAAACGAGCCTCCGTACGGCAACGCACGGCACTGAACCGACCCCAACGAAAAGGCATGCCGCCCAACGTATGGCGGCCCGTCCATCCCGAAAGGGACGGACGGGCCGCAGTAACCCTGGGTCAGGACTTGTTGTAACGCTTGTTGAACTTCTCGACGCGGCCTTGCGTGTCCATAACGCGCTGCTGGCCGGTGTAGAACGGATGGCTGACCGACGAGATCTCGACGTCGACGACCGGGTAGGTGTTCCCGTCGTCCCACACCACGGTCTCATCGCTCGAGCGGGTCGAGCCGGTCAGGAAGCTGAAGTTGCCGGACTTGTCCCGGAAGACGACCCGGCGGTACTCGGGGTGGATGTCTTTCTTCACGCTGCAGTACTTCCTTCCAGATAAGGGGCGAACGGGTCAACCAACTCGGTGTGCCACTCGTCCGCACGTAGGAGACAACCGTCTAGCAGGTCGGTTAATTCCCGCAGGTTCAGCCCCACGCCCGTGATCGACAGGTACGACGCCCGGTCCCCGTGCTCCGGGTGCCACTCGAGGGCGGACCGGGCCCGATGCATCTGGCCGACCTCGGACCAGCCCTCCACCGGCAGGTCGGCCAGCCATGGCCCGAGCACTCCGATCGCGATATTGGAGCCGAAGCTGTCCCAACCCAGCCGGGCGTGCGGCTGGGAGGCCAGCCAGATCGTGCCCTTGCCCCGGGCGGAGCCGGCCACCAGATCATCCAGCACGTCGTACAAGCGCTCCGGGTGGAACGGCCGCGCGGCCTGCCAGAAGAGAGTCTGTACGTCGCCCTCGGACTCGTGCAGTGGCTTCTGCAGGGGAGCGCAGATCGAGCCCGGCTCGACCCGGGTCTGCGCCGCGTCCGGGTCATGCAAGCGGACACCGAGCAGAGCCTCGATGGAGTCCGGAGTCCGGATCAGCGCCTGCGGGTTGATCGCCAGGGCCAGTGCCTCGGCGGTGTCGTCTGGCCGGCTGAGTACGACGGCGTTCGCGTACTCGAGTTGGCGGGCAACCACCTCGGCGACAGCCCGGCCGTCCTCTGCGGCGGTCGGGATCGGCCGGTCCTGGAGCAGGTCCTCGCCGGACACGTCCTCGACGAACGAGTCGGTGTCGAGCACAGCGATCACCGCGTCGACCCGGAGCTCTCCGCCGGCGTCTGCGGCGATCTCCTCGGCCAGGGTCTGTGGATCACCTGCGGCCGGGATCGACACGATCGCCGCGCCGTACTGCTCGGTGGCGGCGATGCTCACCAGCAGTGGGACTAGCGAGTCCCGCATCGCGCAGGAGACGCACGGGTGGCTCATCGCGATCGTCTCGCGGTCGATCTCGCCGGACCAGGTTCGCGCGGTTCGGACGACCGACCCGTCGGCCAGGCCGCTCACGTCGTACTGGATCAGGACGGCGGCAGGGACGGCGTGCAGCAGAGTGGCGGCGACGGACCCCCGGGTGGTCTCGTCGAGTCCGGCGACCAGCGTGACCGGCAGATGACTGAGCATGACACCCACGGTATCGAGAAGATGGTGGCGCGGATCCGTGCCCGGTAGGCCAGCACCACTTCAGCCGCGCAGCCTCCGTGACAACGCGTCGGCCGCTGCCCTGGTCCGGCGGGCCAGCGCCGGGCGATCCCCGATAGGCACGGTGTCAGTACGAAAGGTGACGCTGATGGCGGCGACCGGATGGCCCGCGTGGTCGACCGCTGCGCTGGCCACTGAGGTGATGCCGGGGGTGATGTGGGAGTCTTCCACGGCGTAGCCCTGCCTGCGCTCGTCTGCGAGCAGCCGCCGTAGCTGCGTCAACGTCTGCGGCCCCTGGTCGGTTCGGCGGACGAAGGTCTCTGGCGACGGGAACAACGCCCGCACCTGCGCAGCGGGCAGGGCAGCCAGCAATGCGCGGCCCGAGGCGGTCAGTGTGGCCGGTAGCCGG
>JAWWOY010000572.1:0-12454 GCA_033851195.1 Kribbellaceae bacterium
TCGACGATCAGCACCTCGCCGTCGACCACCACGTAGTCCTTGTCGCGGCGGAACAGGTCCTTCGCCTTCAGCGCGTTGTTCAGGTAGCTGATCAACGGCGTGTTGGCGGACTCGTAGAGGTTGTCGATGCCGAGCCGGTCCTCGACCTTCTCGATACCGCGCTCGAGGATCGCGACGGTGCGCTTCTTCTCGTCCACCTCGTAGTCGGCCACCGGCAGGGCCTCCTCGGCCACCTTGTCGTCGGCGATCCGCGGCTTCAGCTTGGCGGCCAGGTTCGCCATCTCGACGTACCAGCGCTGCGAGTCCTCGGCCGGGCCGGAGATGATCAGCGGGGTCCGGGCCTCGTCGACCAGGATCGAGTCCACCTCGTCCACGATCGCGTAGTTGTGCTCACGCTGGACGCAGTCCTCGATCTGGCTGGCCATGTTGTCGCGCAGGTAGTCGAAGCCGAACTCGTTGTTGGTGCCGTAGGTGATGTCCTTGGCGTAGGCGATCCGACGCTCGGCGGGGCTCATCTCCGGCATGATCACGCCGTAGTCGAGGCCGAGGAAGTGGTACACCCGGCCCATCCACTCGGCCTGGAACTTAGCCAGGTAGTCGTTCACCGTGACGACGTGCACGCCCTTGCCGGACAGCGCGTTCAGGTACGTCGGCAGGGTGCCGACCAGCGTCTTGCCCTCACCGGTCTTCATCTCCGCGATGTTGCCCAGGTGCAGCGCCGCGCCACCCATGATCTGGACGTCGTAGGGGCGCTGGTGCAGCGTCCGCTTGGCCGCCTCCCGGACGGTGGCGAAGGCCTCCGGCAGCAGCGCGTCGAGAGACTCACCGTTCTCGGCCCGCTGCTTGAAATCGGCCGTCTGGCCGCGCAGCTCTTCGTCGCTCATCCCGACGTAGTCGTCCTCGATCTTGTTGACCACTATGGAGATGGCCTTGAGCTGGCGCAGGATCTTGCCTTCGCCGATTCGCAGGACCTTGTCGAACGCCTTCATGGTGGGGAGTTCTCTCCTTGTTGCTGAAGCCTGGTGGCGTGGAGTGCCGGATGCATCCCGCCCGGTCACGGGCGCGGTGGGGTAACACCGTCCGGGCGGGCGTCACCTATGGTACGGGGCCGGGTGTGTCAGGCCACCTCCGCTGCGTGAGTCGCACCCAACGGAGCCACGAGTGAGCAGGCCGGAAAGTTCCGGTGTTCCCGGTCAGGACCCCCGCAGCGCGACGCTGAGCGCGGGCGCCAGATCACCCCCGCCCGCCATCCGGACCTGCTCCAGCCCCAGCCAGCCGGCCAGCCGAACCAGTTCGGCGGCCAGTTCCTCCGGCGTCTCCAGCGGTGCGCGCGGCTCGGCATGGGCCGACTGCACCAGCAGCACCCCTGCCGTCCGGTCCGCCTTGAGGTCCACCCGTGCCACCAGGCGGTCCCCGAGCAGGAACGGGAGCACGTAGTACCCGTGGACGCGCTTCTCCGCCGGGACGTAGATCTCGATCCGGTAATGGAAGTCGAACAGCACCTCGGTCCGGGTCCGCTCGTAGACCAGTGAGTCGAACGGGCTGACCAGGGCGCGGGCGTTCACCCGGCGTGGCAGCCTCGCGTCCCGGTGCAGGAAGGCCGGCCGCTTCCACCCCTGGATCGTGACCGGCAGCAGCTCCCCCTCCTCGACCAGTTCCCGGATCGCCAGCGTGGTGGCGGCAGGCGCCGTCCGGAAGTAGTCCTTCAGGCACTGGGCGGTGGCCACCCCGTGCGCCCTCGCCGCGATCGAGATCAGCTGCCGGTGCGCTTCCTCCGGGGTCGGTGTCGGAGTCGCCAGTACGCCGGCCGGCAGCACCCGCTCGGGCACGTCGTACAGCCGCTCGAACTGCTGGTTCCGCCGGGCCACGGTAATCTCGCCGGCGTAGAAGAGGAACTCCAGCGCCCGCTTCACGTCGGACCAGTTCCAGCCCCAGTTGTAGTCCTGGGTCTTCTCCACGTCGTCGTCGATCTCGCGCGCGGTGATCGGCCCGTACGCCTGGACGTCGGCCAGCACCTGCTTGACCAGGTCCGGGCGCTGCGCCGCGATCGCCCGTGGGCCGCCCCACGCCTGGGTCAGCGCCCGGGCCATCCGCCAGCGCAGCAGCGCGTGCGTCTCCACCGGGACCAGCGACGCCTCGTGCGCCCAGTACTCCACCAGTTTGCGCGGGGCCTTGCCGGCCGCACGGTCCAGCAGGTCGCGGGGATACGGCCCGAGGCGGGAGTAGAGCGGCAGGTACTGCGCCCGGCTGAGGACGTTCACCGAATCGATCTGGATCAGGCCGATCCGGCCGAGCACCCGGGTCAGCGCCCGCATGTCGGGCACCCCCTTCGGCCGTGGATCGACGAAGCCCTGCGCCGCCAGCGCGATCCGCCGGGACTGGGCCAGGGACAGCACCTGGGTGGAGGTCGGGTTCACGTCAGGAATTGTGCCGGTCGGCACCGACAGATTCCGGCGCGGCGGAACCCGGGGCATAACTCCGGCGTTACCGCAGGTGAGAGGTGCGGTATGGGTGTGATCCAGGCGACCCTTCCGGGCAGAAGGCCGCGTGGCCCGCGCGGCCGTATATCCCCTGGAGTTGAGGCATGACAGGAAGTTTGAAGGTGGCCGGCGCCGTCCTCGCGGCCGGCGCGCTGACGGTGGCATCGCTCGGAGCCACGTCAGCCACCGCAGCGGCCATCCCGGTACCCGGCGCAGCGCAGAACCGGATCGTGGGCGGCGCCGTCGCCTCCACCGTCGATGCGCCGTGGGCCATCCAGCTGTCGAACAGCGCTTCGCCGGACCCCAGCAAGGAGTGGTGCGGGTCGACCCTCGTGGCAGCCAACAAGATTGTCACCGCCGCGCACTGCGCGACTGCAGCGGCCAAGACGTACACAGCGATCCAGGGTCGCGACCACCTGAGCCGCGCGCGTGGGCGGAAGTCTGCGATCTCCCACATCTGGATCGACCCGGCCTACGGCCACAGACGCGGCCACGACGTCGCGGTGTTGACGCTCGCCACGCCCTTCACCGGCGTACCGACGCTGCCGCTGGAAACCGACCCCGCTGCGGACACCGTGGGCGCACAATCCGTGGTCTACGGCTGGGGTATGACCCAGAAGACCGGCCCGGAGGACGTCTTCCAGGAGGTGACCGTACCGGTGCTCGGTGACGCCTACTGCGCGTCGGCGTACCCGAAGAAGGGCCGGACGGAAGGCTTCACCCCCCAGGGTGAGATCTGCGCCGGTTACAAAGAAGGCGGCAAGGACGCCTGCTCAGGCGACTCCGGCGGCCCGCTGGTGCTGAACGGCCGGCTGTTCGGCGTCGTCTCGTGGGGTGACGACTGCGCCGTTGCAGGCAAACCGGGCGTGTACGCCGAGGTTGCCACCTATGCCTCGGAGCTCCAGGCACACATCGACGGCTAGCAGATCCGACGCGCGGTGCTGTCGAGCCGCGCCCCAGCTGGACCGGGGGTACACGCCCCGGTCCAGCATCCGGCCACCGGGGTCTGGCTACCGGCACGTCCCGCCGCCCCAATTAGGCAATACTCGGAGGATGGAGCGGGGGTGAAGTTCTCCGAGGTGATGGACCGGGTGGCGCAGGGCTTCGAGGCTCTGGGCGCGCTGATCCTCGTGATCGGTTTCCTGTGGTCGGTCGGGCTCGCTGTGGTGGCGTGGCGGCGGGCCGCCAGCGGCAGATCCGGCTTCGTCACGCTGCGGCAGTCCTTCGGCGCGGTGCTCCTGCTCGCGCTCGAGGTGCTGGTGGCGGCCGACCTGATCCGCACCGTCGCGGTCGCCCCGACGCTGGAGAACGTGGCCGTCCTGGGTGTGATCGTCCTGATCCGCACCGTCCTCAGCTTCTCGCTGGAGGTCGAGATCGAGGGAGTCCTCCCGTGGCGGCGGGCGCTGGTCACGGGTCCGGCCCGGGTCGCCGAGGTCGCTCGAAGATCCCGTGGCATGACCCCGTCCGAGCCTGAGTGATGCAGGTGCGGCAGCAGCCCGGACCAAGCCGGTGGGACCGGGGAGAATCCCCGGTCCCACCGTGAGTTTGCGTGCTAGACGGCTAGGCGGATTACGCCGTAGTCGTAGCCACGGCGACGATAGACGACGCTCGGCTGGTTCTCATCGGCGTCGACGAACAAGTAGAAGTCATGCCCAACCAGCTCCAGCTCGTAGAGCGCCTGGTCCAGGGACATCGGCTTCGCGCTGTGGGTCTTCTCCCGCATCACCAGCGGACCGTCACCGGTCACGGTCAGCGACCCGACCTTATGCGTGGCCACCTTGGTGTCGGTCTGTTCCCCGACCGGCCCGTCGCCGTTCGGGGATTGCTTCGCGGCCACGTGGCGCAGCCCCTCGGGCGCGCGCTCGCCATGGTGCACCCGGCGCCGGTCGGCAGCCTTACGGACCTGGGCCCGCAGCCGGTCGAGGCTGACGTCGAACGCCGCCTGCTTCGTCTCGCCGGTCGCTTCGGCCCGGACCACCGGACCCCTGGTGTACATGGTGAGCTCGACTCGCATCGCCCGATCGTGCTGTCGCGGGTTCTTTTCCTGACTGACTTCTACCTCGCACCGCAGTACCCGGTGATCGACTTTCTCGATCCGTTCGAGTTTTTCCTCGACGTACTGCCGGAAGCGGTCACTGACCTCGCAGTGATGACCCTTGACAACGACGTCCACGGAAACCTCCATCGGTCGGCGACTGTTACGTCTTCAGGCCCCCGCGTGTCTCGATCGGGCGCCCGAAACGAGAGCACCCGCCAAGCGGCCCGTCGAACTCCGCGGTGAGGAAACCGGCTGATCCGGTCCTCGACCACATCTGTGTCCGACAAGCCCCTGCGGGTGTCATACGTCAACGCTAGTCGGCTTCCGCGAAAACCGGTAGGGACGTTCGGGTTAACAGGCGCCGGGTGGCGGCCACCACGGCGCAGCCGAGCGCCGGAGTACCACCCGCGGCGAGCGCCCGGCACGCCTCCGCCAGCGTGGCACCGGTGGTGAGCACGTCGTCGACCACCACGATCGGTTGATCCGTCAGCGTTTCAGCCCAGCGCGAACGGAACGCGAAAGCGCCGTCCAGGTTCGCCGCGCGCTGCTGAGCGGACAGTCCCGCCTGGTCCGCGGGCCGCCGTACGACGGTCAGCGCGTCGGCCACGCGAACGTCATACCCCTGCCTGCGGAGGCACCGGGCAGCTGCGGCCGTCAGGCGGCCGAGCGGATCGTGGCCACGCGCCCGGACCCTGGCCCGGGTGGACGGCACGGGGCAGAGCCACGCTGCCCGGCCCGCGCCGAGGCCGAAGCGCACCGCCAGGGCGAGCGTCTCCCCGAGCGGCCTGGCCAGTGGGTACCGGCCGTGCTCCTTATGGGCCAGGATCAGCGCTCGCACCTCATCGGCGTACGGCGTGGCGGCGATCGGCGGGCGCAGGCCGGGCGGGACGGGATCGGGCCAGGCCAGGAAGGGGGTCGCTGCCTCCAGCGCGGCCCGACAGGCAGCGCAGACGGCCGTGCCGGGGCGCTCGCAACCCGCGCAGACGCCGCCGAGGACGAGGTCCACGAAGGAGCCGACGACCGCGTCCCGCAGCGACACCCCGGCAACGATGCGGGACCGGCGGGCGTCATCGCAACCAGCCTGGGCACCGCCTGTGGACAGCCGTCAGCCGGGATACACGGGCTGGCTGTTCCGCGGACTGTCCTCCTCCTGCAGCGTGAACCAGCTCAGATCCTTCGACTGCCAGTGCAGCAAGCCGTTCGCGTCGCGGATCACCGTCAGCGCCTCCAGGTTCGGGCTCGCCGCCAGCGCGACCGCGTCCCACTCGCCGGCACCGACCACCAAGCGGGGCTGGGAGCCGTCGACGTTGACCTCCCAGGGCTGCCGGTTGGGACCGGCGCCGGAGGCACCGGTCACCATGATCTCGTCCGCGTGGTACCAGGAGGCGTCGCTGATGTCGGTCAGCGGCAGTTGCAGCGAGCTGATCCGGCTCAGGGCCAGCACCTTTTTGTCATCGGGCGCGACCGTACCGGTCTGGACCGACGTGGCCGCACCCTTTTTCATCACCAGCAGCGCGCGGACGCCGTCGGGGGCGATCCGGAAGACGGTCGGGTGCGCCCCGTGGAAGTCGGTGACGATCTCGGTCACCTTGCCGTCCACGGTGCGGACCCGCAATCTGGGATCGGCGCTGTTGGCCCGATCGACGATCCAGAGGTTGCCCTGCCAGTCGAAGGACGGCCGCAGCACGGTGCCCTCGGTCTGGATCTCCACCGACTTCTCGGACTTGTCCTTCGGGTTCAGCCGCGCGTAGGCGACGCACAGGCTGCCCTTCTGACACTTCTTGCAGTCGCCGCCGCAGCGGGTGACGATCGCGCCGTAGTCCGCCTGCAGGCTGACCGCGAAGGACTGCGCGGCGTAGCCGTACAGCAGGCTGCCGTCCAGCGGCAGGGTTTTGATCTCCTGGGAGCCGTCCAGCCCGAAGAGCTGCCGGATCTTGCCGTTCTGCACCACGTAGAGCTGTTTGAGCTGTCCGTTGGGCACGGTCGGATCGAAGTGGATGAAGTTGCTGAACGACTGTTCGTCGGGCTCGCCGTCGATCAACGGGGCGCCGTTCACGGTGATCCGGACCCGGGTGGTGATGGGGCGCAGCGTCCAGACGATCTGGGCGGCCAGCAGCCGGCGGTCCGCGTCCCCGAGACCCGAGGCGGCATCGCTGCTCAGCGCTACTGTCGCGACGCTGTCCTCGATCGGTACCGAGACGTTCACCTGGGTACCCGGCGGAGCGGCCGACGACACGCCGTTGCCGAGCCGGTCGGTCGGGCCCTTCAACAGCCCCTGTACCAACTGGGTGGCGGCCTGGCCGGCCGGCAGCGTGATCGGCATGAAAACCGGGTCGGGCACCAGCATCTCGCGGCTCGGGGAGAGGAAGTAGAGGTTGCGCGGCGCCATGTTGGTCTCCAGCTGGTTCCGCCCGAGGAAGACCCCGTCCGGGAAGTTGGCGACCCGCCACTGCCCGGACACCTTCTGCAGCTTGAAGACGAAGTGGATGCTCTGGTTGTTGGCCGCGGGGGTCCACGAACCGCGCTGGTCGATCGTCCCGAGCAGCGGCGCGTCCAGCCTGATGTTCTGGTCCGCGCCGCGGCTGACGGCCGTGGCCGAGGTCTGGTCGTAGACGGAGATCTTCTGCTCCGGCTTCCACCGGGCGGCCGCATCCGCCGTCATGTACTCGCGGGCGACGTCGAAGGCCCGCGAGTCGGACATCGCCTCCAGGAAGCCGTTCACGATCGGCAACTGCGCCGCGTTCTCGCGCGGTTTCTGGGCCTCGACCACGACCCCCTGCGAGCTGCCGTTGAGGCCGCCCTGGCTGCCCTGCCTGATCGGTCCGGACGTCGGCACGGTGGCACAGCCGGCCAGCAGCCCGGTCGACGCCAGCAATACCAGTGCTCGTTTCACAGGTCGTCGCCACCGGTCAGCTTCTGGTACGGCGCACCGACCTGGACCAGCGCCGTCTGCGTCACAACCCGGCTGGCATCGGTCGGCTGGGCCGGGAGCGGCGAACCGGACAGGGTCGCGTCCGGGCGGCGCGGCAGCGTGAGCCGGAAGTAGGCACCGTCTCCCGGCGAGCCCCAGGCATCCAGCCGGCCGCGGTGCAGCCGGGCGTCCTCCAGGGCGATGGACAGACCGAGGCCGGTGCCGCCGGTGGTCCGGGCGCGGGCCGGGTCGGCCCGCCAGAACCGGCTGAAGACCATCTCGGCCTCTTCCGCGCGGAAGCCGATACCGTGGTCGCGGACCGCCACCGCCGCCGCGTCCTCGTCGCACGCCGTGGTGATCCGGATCGGGCGGCCCTCGCTGTGCTCGATCGCGTTGCCGATCAGATTGCGCAGGATCCGCTCGATCCGGCGGGAGTCGACCTGCGCACGGCACGGCACCGGCATGTTCAGCTGCACCTCGGCGCCGCGGCGCGCGAGCAGGGTCTCGTGGTTCTCCAGCACCCGCGTCACGATGTCGCGCAGATCGACGTCCTCCAGGTCGAGCGCAGCCGCGCCGGCGTCGAACCGGCTGATCTCCAGCAGGTCGGCGAGCAGCTCCTCGAACCGGTTGAGCTCGTTCTGCAGGAGCTCCACCGAGCGCCGGCTGATCGGGTCGAAGCGGTCGCGCGACTCGTGCAGCAGGTCCGCCGCCATCCGGACCGTGGTGAGCGGGGTCCGCAGCTCGTGCGAGACGTCCGAGACGAACCGCCGCTGCAGCCGGGACAGCTCCTCCAGCTGACGGATCTGCTGCTGCAGGTTGCTGGCCATCTTGTTGAAGGAGACCGCCAGCCGAGCGAGGTCGTCGGTACCGCGGACCTGCATCCGCTCCTCGAGCCGGCCGGCAGCCAGCCGCTCCGCGATCCGCCGGGCCATCCGGACCGGGGTGACCACCTGGCGGGTGACCAGCCAGGCCACCGCGCCGAGTAGCAGGACCAGCAGCAGGCCGGCGCTGACCATGGCACGCTGGACCACGTCCAGCGTCTCCTTCTGCGCAGTCAGCGGGAAGAGGAAGTACGCCTCGTACCGCTCGCCGGTGGCGTTCACCCGCACCTGCGAGCCGATCACCAGGCCTGGCTCGCTCGGCTTGACGCCTTGCTCATAGGTGAGCAGTGCGTAGGTGTCGAACACCTTGGTCTCGTCCGATGCGACCGAGGACCGCAGCTTGGCCGGAATCACGTTCTTGTCGATCAGGCCGGTGCTGAACTTGGCGTTCGAGTTCGACGAGTCGGTCGGGATCAGCGACATGTAGTAAAGGCCGGACTGGGTCGCCGTGTTGACCACCTTCGGCAACTGCTGGTCGACGCCGGCCGGATCGGCGGAGTTCAGCAGACTGGACAGGCTGGCCAGCTGAGCCGACACCTCCTGCAGAGCGCTGGTACGGCGCGACTCCAGGATGCCGTCGGTGACCTGGCTCATCATCACCCAGCCGACCAGGATGAGTACCACGGTCGACATCAGCAGGGTACCGGTGACGATCCGGGCCTGGATCGACCGGCGCCACAGGTCCGGCCAGTGCTTGGGGTGCGTGCGCCACAGCGGCGACGGCTGGGCATGCCAGTCCACCCCGGCGGCGGTGAGCTCGATCTCGGTTCCACGGGGTGCCGGATCAGCCTCCGGCCGGCCGGCTTGTGACGCGTCGCCGCGCCCGTACTCGATCAGTCTGCACCTGCCTTGTAACCGACCCCGCGAACCGTCACCACGATCTCGGGGTGCTCGGGGTCTTTCTCGATCTTGGAGCGCAACCGCTGCACGTGTACGTTCACCAGCCGGGTGTCGGCCGCATGCCGGTAGCCCCACACCTGTTCCAGCAGCACCTCTCGAGTGAATACCTGCCAGGGCTTGGAGGCCAGGCAGACCAGCAGGTCGAACTCGAGCGGGGTGAGCTGGATCGTCTCGCCGCTGCGCTTCACCGAGTGGCCGGCGACGTCGATGGTCAGGTCGCCGATGGTCAGCGACTCCGGCCCGGGCTCGTCCATCCGGCGCAGCCGGGCCCGGATCCGGGCCACCAGTTCCTTGGGTTTGAACGGCTTCACCACATAGTCGTCGGCGCCGGACTCCAGGCCCAGCACCACGTCCACGGTGTCGCTCTTCGCGGTCAGCATCACGATCGGTACGCCGGACTCGGCCCGGATCGCCCGGCAGACGTCGATCCCGTCCATGCCGGGCAGCATCAGGTCGAGCAACACCAGGTCGGGCTTGAACTCGCGGAAGGCCGGCACCGCCTTGTCGCCGGTGGCGACCAGATGGGTGTCGTAGCCCTCGTTCCGCAGCACGATGCTGAGCATCTCCGACAACGCCATGTCGTCGTCGACAATGAGGATTCTTCCTCGCATCGTCCGGTTACCTTCAGCCACGCCTTGCTCCTTGCCCGATCCGGATCCTGTGCGCGCAGCGGTTGCTGACGGTAACGGCCGTCGCCTATACCTCGCGTACTACGGATAGTCTCCCATTCCCCGGGTTGTGCACACGCCGGATCGCCGACCAGCCCACAGGTACTTGGCGGGTGGCGGCGGCGGTGGACCACCGAGGCTGTGATCATGGAGCAAAACCGGGACCGGCGACAACCCTGTCGAAGATCCCGGCCCGGCCGGACCGAGGGAGGCGCGGCGTGCGGCACGACACCGGCGTACGGGAAAGCGCGACGTTCTCCGAGCCGCTGCGGCCCTGGCTGCCGGTCGATCTGCTCGACAACGCCGCCCGGACCATCTCCGAGAACAAGACGATCATGCTGGGCCTGCCGGTGATCGCCGGCATCGCGCTGGCCGCCGTTCAGACCGGATTGACCCAGCTGGCCGTGCCCGGCGGCATCAGCGCCTTCTTCGGGGCCGAGGACCCGTTCGCCAAGGCAGGCACCGCCATCCTGGTCATGTACGTCGTGCAGTTGGTCCTGTTCACGGTGGTGTCCAGCCTGCTGGCCGGGATCATCGCGCTAGCCGCGGTGCGGAGCCAGCTCGGCCACCGGGTGGGGTCGCGGGAGCTGCTCCGGCTGGTCCGGCCCGCTCTGCCCTCGCTAGTTGCGGTCGGCATCGTCCAGTCGCTGTCGTTCGTGCTGCTGATCGGGGGTTGGGGCCTGGCCGTATTCGGCATCGGTGCCGGCACGAGCGCGGCCGTCTCGTCGAATGCGGCCGGGGCCGTGGCATTGGTGCTGATGCTGGCCGGTGGCGTCCTGGTGGTGATCTTCGGTATCAGGCTCGCGTTGGCCGGCACCGTCGTCCTGATGGAGGGACGGCATGCGCCGGACGTCGGGCTGTACATCCCCGCCCGAGTAGGTGTCGTCGGTTCGCTCAAGAGGTCCTGGTACCTGGTGAAGGGGCGGTTCTGGCGGGTCTTCGGCATCCTGCTATTCGCCGGGCTGGTGGTGAACATCGTCAGCTACGCACTGCAAACCGGCATCACCTTGCTGGTGATCACGCTGGGCGCCTGGGCCAGTAGCGGCGACAGCGGCGCCACAGCCGTGACGATCGCCGTAGCTGCCGCAGCTGGTCTGGCCACGGTGCTGACGCTGATCGCGAGCCTGGCCTTCATTTCCGCCGTACAGGCGCTGATCTACCTCGATCTGCGGGTCCGTCGCGAGGGCCTGGACCTGTGGTTGCGTCCGGTGCTGCTACCGACGCAACAACCGGCTGTGCCACCTTCCATGCCGCGTTCCATGCCGCCGTCCATGCCGCCGTCCATGCCGCCGTCCATGCCAGGCTGGTGAGCTTGATGCTGCCGTTCGAGCCGCCGATCGACATCGGCCGGGACAACGCCGCGTCGGAGGCCGCGAAGGAGCTTTCCAAGCCGCTGTACGGGCAGGCCGGTGATTCGCTGCTCTCCCGGGCCGTGCAGAAGGTGCTGGGATGGATCGGCGACCTGTTCAGGAATGTCGCGGGCCAATCCCCCGACGGCCGGGTCGGCCTGGTGATCCTGGTACTCCTGATCGCTCTGGTCGTGTTGGTGGTGCTCTGGCGTGCCGGAGTACTGCGAACCACCAAGGCCGAGTCCAGGACGGTCTTCGACTCCGCCAGACCCCGTACGGCGATCGAGTACCGAGCCGAGGCAGAGGCGTCAGTTGCCGCAGGGGACTACGCCGCAGCCGTGCGGAGCCGGTTCCGAGCCTGCGTCGCTGAACTCACCGAACGCACCGTGCTGGACGATCGAGCCGGGCGCACGGCGTACGAGGCTGTGACGGATGCAGGTCGTGCTGTACCTGCGCTACAAGGGCCCCTGCAGCCCGCTGCCTTGGTCTTCACCGAGGTTGTCTACGGCAACCGACCTGGCACGCCCGAGCGGTACGCCGTAGTGGCTGTGGCTGATGAGGCGGCTCGCAAGGTCTCCACCCGGGCCCTGGTTCAGGAGGCCGCTGGATGAGCTCGACCACCGCCGTAGGGCGGAGTGGAGCCGAGACCTGGCGGATGCTCCGAACCCCGCTAATGATCAGCGGCGTGATCGTGCTGGGCGTGGTCGCCCTCCTGATCGCCGGGGCGGCTCGGACGTCCGGGCCCTTCAGCCCGGACTCTGCCGAGCCCACTGGCGCCAAAGCCCTCGCGACCCTGCTGGAGAACCACGGGGTCAAGGTGACCGGCACGGAAGACCTGGGCGCCGCTACCAAGCCGGGAGATGGCCGAGCCCTGCTGATCGCGCCCGGCGGCGTACTAAGTCGTGACGACTGGCAGCGGATCGCCGATGCCCACTGGTCCCACCTGGTGCTGATGCGACCGACGAACAGAGCGCTGGAAATCCTTGCCCCGGGCGTCACGGACGTCAGCGACACCCTGGCGGAGGGTAGCCGTGCCCCTGAGTGCGACATCGATCCTGCTGTCCGAGCCGGCACAGCAACCGTCTCCGGTACGTCGTACTCGGCGCCGGACTCGGCTAAGCAGTGCTACGGCGACGGCATCCACCACACCGTCGTACGGCTGGAGGTAGCCGGCCGGACGGTGGATGTGGTGGGTACACCGCGGTCGTTCACCAACGAAGGCCTGGT
>JAWWOY010000041.1:0-2514 GCA_033851195.1 Kribbellaceae bacterium
GATGACGCTGCCAGGTGACGGCGCGGTGATCAGGATCGAGGCTGCTCCGGCTCGTTCCCGAATCCGATGTCGCCGTCGATATCGAAGCTCTCCGTGCCAGGCTGCAGGTGTGGGTGGCCGATGTCGATCGCGAGGTCGAACCCGGCTTCCTCCTCCGCTTCGGCCAGCTCGGCCTCGTCGTGCTTCTCCTCGTGGTGCTTGTGGGCTGCGCCTATCCGCTCTGTTGCGCCAGCCAGGAACCCATGGTGCATGTCATGCCGGTGGTCGTCGTCCGTCACTGAGGTCTCCTTGTCAACTGAGTGCAAAGCAGCCGTCGAAGGCCCAGAGCGGGTTGATCACCGTCTTCCCGTCGACGTCGACGACGGTGGGTGTGCCGTTGAGGTCGGCCGGGCCGTCGCCGTCGGCGGTGAAGCAGCCGTCGGGTTTGACGTGGATCGAGTAGACCGCGCCACCGGTGGTCGCTGCTTTCGTTCGCCAGGTCAGATTGCAGACCCAGTCGTCGCCAGGACCAGCGGTCGCGCCGGTCGCCATACCGCGTCCGCATTGAGCAGTAGCGTTCAGGTTCGCCTCATCCACCTGCAGGCCTCGTTGGTGTTGCTGCAGAACGAACAGCCGGGCGAACGACGTACGGATGGCTGGTTCGAGACGGCCCGCCGTGATGGCGGACTGGCAGCCCGTGAGACCGACGAGCAACGCCATGGCGAGGATTGCACTACCGGCCAGCCGCTTCACCGGACCTCCAGATCGCGTCGCAGGAAGACAACGGCCGCCGCAGTCACACAAGCAACCGTCAGCACGGCACAAGCGAGGCAGCCCAGGCCGATCGGACCGACGATCTGGTTGTCCACCCAGAGCCCGTGCCAGGCGGCGAACGTCCCGGAGGGCAACAGAGACCGCAGTACGGGCGGCAGGTCGACCAACGTGACGAGTTGGATCACCAGCCCGAGCAGCACCGGTCCAGCGACGCCGACCAAGCTGTTGCGGGTAAGCACCGACAGCAGCAGCGCAATGGCTGCCATGGTGACCACGGGCGCCAACTGCACCAGGCCCGACAACAACACCAGCCAGGCGCCCTTGCCCGCAGGTACGAGAGTGCCGGACAGGTTGAGCAGCGGCTGCCGCCCGACCAGCAGCAACCCGGAGACCAGGCTGCTGAGGATGACAAGACAAGCAGCCAGTACGGCGAAGCCGAGCGCGACAACTGTCTTGGCAGTGAAGACCTCGGCACGGCTCCGGGACCGGCCGAGCACCAGCTTCCAGGTCGAGTACCGGTCTTCGCTGGAGAACACATCGCCGGCCACGATCGAAGCGATCGCCGGGAACGCCCACTGGCCCGCGAAGCCCATCACGACAAGAGGAATCGCCAGCCCCGACGCGTGCACCCAGCGCCCGAACAACGTGTCGGCCGGAGTACCTGACTGAACCTTCAACGCCAGCACGAGCAGCACAGGCGCGACCACGCAGACCCAGAGCACCACGGTAACGACCAGTTGCGAGGAAAGCTTGGACACTTCGAGGCGGATCACCCGCGCCACTCCGCCGGCGCTCATGCGGCCGTCAACTTGTCGAACAGAAGGCGTAGCGCCGGCTGACGGGTCTCCAAGCGACGAACGGCAATACCCTTGTCAGCCAGGGCCAACACGAGAGCATCCAGGGCCGGCTGCTCGGCCGAAACCCCCAGGTCGGCCCCCTCATCGACTGCCACGACATCCGGCACTTCAGCCGCCACTCGCAGGGCGGCACCATCATCGCTGGTCCGGAGCCGGTAGTTGGGGGCCGGAGCGGATGCACGCAGTTCCGCCATCGACGCTTGCACCACGACCTCGCCAGCCCGCATTACGGTCGCGTCGTCACACAGATCGTCCACGGCAGCAAGGTCGTGACTGGAGACCAGTACCGACCGGCCGTCGGTCGCCAGTTCTCGGAGCAGGCCGAGCAGGTCTGACGCCGAAGCCGGATCCAGACCACTCGTCGGCTCGTCCAGGATCAGCAGCCGGGGGCGACGGATCAGGCAGGACGCAATCGCGAGTCGCTGCCGCATGCCCATCGAGTAGGCGCCCACTTTGGTGCGCGCCCGATCGCCGAGACCGACCCGGTCCAGGGCCTCCGCAGGGGGCATACCGCCTTCGTCGTCAAGCCGCGCGACCACTTCGAGGTTCTTCATCCCGCTCAGGTACGGATAGAAACGCGGCTCTTCCACACACCCAGCCACCCCTCCCGGTACGGCGCCGCGCACGCCGGCCAGCGGGGCGTCGTTCAGAGTCATGGTCCCGCTGTCCGGGCGGATCAGGCCGAGGACCATCGCCAGCAGGGTGGTCTTGCCGGCCCCGTTCGGCCCCAGCAGGCCGTGCACCGCGCCGGCGCGGACTGTGAGGTCCGCGCCGGCAACAGCTGGCACACCGTCGTACTGCTTGGTGAGGCCGGTCAGGGTCAGGCCGGTCAACGACCCGCCTTCGCCGGGATCTGCGACTTCACTTCCGGCATGATGCCGTCCGCGTCGCCGATCGGGGCGGC
>JAWWOY010000596.1:0-2538 GCA_033851195.1 Kribbellaceae bacterium
GCGGCGCGTGGCAGGGCGGGCGGGTCGATGTAGGCGCGCCCGGTCGGGCTGATCCAGATCAGCGTGCCGTCATCGGTACTGAACACCTGCCAGTCGCCCAGATGCTTCAGCCGATGGTGGTGCCGGCACAGCGGCTCCAGGTTGTGCGCGTCGGTCGCCCCTTCGGGGAATGCGACACGATGGTCCAGGTCGCAATGAACCGCTGGGCTGTTGCAACCGGGGAACCGACAGCGTCGGTCGCGGTCCCGGACATGCTGCGCCAATCCGGGACTCGGATCGTGTCGAGCCGGATCCGACACCGGCTCCCGGTCGGTCAACCGGTATCTGAACTTGGCCCTGCGGAACGCCAATGCGAGCGCATCCTGCGGCAGAGGTCCGTAACCTTCGAGGTCACCACCAGTGCTGATCGCCCCACTGGCAAGTGCGGCAGCCTCCTCATAGGTGCAGTGGATCACCATCTCCACACCGACCGCCGGGTTCAGCCCCGAGACCGGCGGCACCGGCTCCTCCCCCGCGCCGGCGTGGGCGCCGTCATCGCTCGCGGCGCCGGCACCGCTACCGTCGTAGGCACCGTCGTAGGCACCGCTGCCGTCGTAGGCACCGCTACCGTCGTAGGCACCGCTGCCGTCGCAAGGATCGCTGCCGTCGTAGGCATCGGCATGACGATCGTCCACACCGCCCGTGCTGTCATCGCCGCTCATGCCACCAGCGTTGGATGCCGAGGCGTTGCCGCGCTCCTCGGCCCGGGTCGCCGCGGCCCCCTCGCCCGTACCGGCGGCCGCTCCCTCGCCCGTACCGGTGGCGGCCCCCTCGCCTGTACCGGTGGCCGCTCCCTCACCTGTACCGGCGGCGGGCCCGTCGTCCGTACCGGCGGCCGGCGCGTGGTCGGGGCCGAGCAGGCGGGCAACCGCAATGTCGGTCCTCAACTCGTCCAGGCTGCGGGTGTCGCCTTTGCGGCGCAGTTCGATCGCCCGGTCGGTCAGGGCCTTCATGATTGCCGCGATGTCCATCGCGGTCGTCGAGACCACCAGATCAGCCGTGCCGCCGTCGTGGGACTGCATATAGGTGGTGCGCTCGGCGTGACGCTGGCCGTGCAGCAACGAGTCGTACTCCGCGACGACCTTGGCCGCCTCCCGCTGGGCGACCTGCTTGATCCGCACCCAGCCGTAGCGCTGACCCCACGCCAACACCACCTGTTCCACCGCAGCCCGCAGCTCGTCGTCGACAACGATCGCGAGCTCATGCGCGATGTGCTGCGCCGCCGCCGCCGGCAAGCCACCCTTGGCCAGCAGCGCCTGCGTCGCGGCGAACCGCTCAACCAGAACCGCGGCCCGGTTGATCCATCGTGCCGCCGTCCGGCGGTGCGCGCTCAACACCAGGCCGACCTCGTCCGACACCGACCGCAACACATCCCCTGACCAGCGCCGCTCCGCATGACCCGCGGCCCGGTCTCCCGGCCGCGGCGCATCGTGCCCGAGATCGGCCGAAGTACCGGCCAGCGCGTGATGGAAACCGACCATCGTCTCCTGCTTCGCCGCCGCCAGCACCGACTCCAACGCCGAGATCGTGGCCAGCCGGTCCAGCAGCGCGTCCGCACCCAACGCAGCAGTGTCCTGACCGACCACCCGGGTCAGCCCCTCCACCACCGCTGCGTGACTATCGAACATACAGCCTGCATCTCTGCTTGAGTGCAGTTGACGCTCAGCCGCCGATGAGTTCCTTGAGTGGATGCGGGTCGGTGTCGACGGCTTGTTGGAGCAGTCGGTAGAAGAGCATGCCTCTGGCTCGGGAGTTGCGGCGGTTGAACCGGAAGGTGAACTCGTCGAGGTAGTAGGGCAGGTGCTGGTAGCTGAGTCGGTGGTGCAGTGTGCCGGCGGTCCAGCGTTTGAGCAGCGAGGACACTAGGTGGGGTCCGGGCATCACGGCGTCGGGGTTGTCGACCTTGCGTCCGGCGTTGGTTCCGGGTGTGGCGTGGTGGGTGTAGCCGAGGTCGGTGAGCCTGGTGAACATGCGGGCGCCGTCGGTGTGGATGGTGGTGCCGGGGGTGATGACCTCGCTGGCGAAGTCGATGATGTCCAGTCCGCCGGGCTTGTCGGCCAGCTCGAGCCGGGCCCTGCCCAGCCGGCCGCGGTCGGTGCGTTCGACTGCGATCGTGATTGGGGCCTTGTCGCTGGATCCGCCTAGTTTTCCGTGGCTTCTGCCGCCCAGGAAGCTCTGGTCGAGCTCCACCACCCCGCCGGGCTTGTTCCCGAGCAGCTCTCGGTCGGGACGGACCATGGCCCGTCGGAGCTTGTGTAGCCAGGCCCAGGCGGTCTCGTACGACCCGAAGCCCAGGGCGTCTTGCAGACCCTGGGCCGAGACGCCGTTCTTCTGCGAGGTCACGAACCAGACCGCGGCGAACCAGGTCGACAACGGGGTGTGCGAGCGGTGGAAGATCGTGCCCGCCGTGGCCGAGGTCTTCAGCCCGCACTCAGCGCACATCCACAACCCGCGACCCGTGCGCCAGGCGCCCCCGCAACCACAGCGAGAGCAGGAGAA
>JAWWOY010000621.1:0-3230 GCA_033851195.1 Kribbellaceae bacterium
TCGAGAGCGCGAGCAGCTCCGGATCGTCCGCGTTCCGCCCGGTTCGGGCCGCCACGAATCCCTTCTGCCGGGACAGCACCTCGACAGCGGTCTCAAGCCGGCCCACGAACTCCGGCTGCGCGGTCTCGTCGACCCTGAACCTGATCACCACGAACACGTAAGTAAGCGTACGGCGTCACCCTCCGCTGTCTGCACGCGCCCGGGGTCCGGCCTCCGGAGTTTTCCGGCTCTCCTGCCGTATCCGTGGGTGGCGAGCTGTACTCCAGGTCGTCTCCAACCTGGCCGCGGTGATCAGGCGCGGTGATCAGGCGCGGTGATGAGCCGGTACGCCGACCGAGCGTATGGACACGCTGCTGCCGCACCGACAGCACACCGCGCCGGTACGGGAACCGCTGGACCATCGGCGCATGCGAGAAGCGCTGGATCCATCGGCGCGTCGGTACGGAAGCCGTCCGCGCGATGGGCCGCTGGTCCCTCCCGCGCCCGGTGGACCCTAGCCCTCTACCCGCGCAGGCCTCGCTTGCCCTACCCGCGCAGGCCTCGCTTGCCGGCGCTGACGTCGCGGCTCGAGGTCCGACACATGGCCAGGGGACACGCTGCACGGGATGTCCGTGACCGACTGGACCGGACTGCTCGCCGCCGCCGCGATCCCGGGGGCGCGCGGAGTCAAAGGGGAGAAGCCGAAATCTGTATCGGGGATAACCGATACATAGGTGATCCCCGATACAGATTTCCGGCTCTCCGACTGGACCGTGGGTCACGTCCGGCCGGGAACGACCGCGAGGACCGGGGCCGGGGACCTGCCGAGGTTGAGCATCGCCAGAGCGATCAGGGCATCGGGGCAGCCGAACCCGAACACGACTCAGGTCATCAGGCAAACCCCTGGTGCTGACCGACTTGATGCCGCCATTGATCAGTCCCTGCTCGATCCCTGCAAGGCATCGCCGGAACACCACACATCGGGGCCCCAGCAACCGCTCGCCCTCGCCGAACTCGATCTCCCCGACCACGCCCCACTCGACCCCGAACAGGCTGCGCCCATCAGTTAACGTTCCGCACGCCGTCCCCCACCCATAGCACCTCTTCCTCAACAGCTCAGAAACCTGGACAGGCAACGGCAAGCTCACACCCAAGCGCGCTCAAGAACCCACGGAAGAGTCAGAATAGCCGCATATCCACAGGGCTAAGCGAAGTACTGCGGGAAGAGATCGTGGGTCGGCCAGGTCTTCACGCCGTTCGCAGCGGCCCACATCGCCTGGTCGATGTCGCCGTACGACTTGCCGCTGGGGTCGTCGCGCCGGTTGAACAAGGCGGCCCAGCTCATCCCGTTGTACGTCCGGACCAGCAGGGTGAACGTCCCCGGCAGGCTCCCGGTATGCCACGTGTTCCGGCCGGTGCCACCGGTGGTCGGCCGGATCTGCCAGCCGAGGCCGTAGTACGAGCCGTCGGCGTTGAGGCCCGTCTGGGGTTTCGACCAGACATGACCCAGCGACGTGCTGTTCAGCACGCTCGACGGAGCGTCGAACATCTTCGCCCACCGGACCAGGTCCGGCGCGCTCGCGATCCAGCCGCCATTGGCGTCCTGGATGCGCATGCTGAAGGAGCCGTACGGCGCGGCGACGGTTGTGCCGGAGTTGTTCAGCACGGTCCGCCCGGTGTACTGCGACTGGTACGACATCTCACCGCTGTGCTTGGCGATAGTCCAGCCTTGCGCCATCCGCTTGATCTTCAGCGGAGTGAGCAACTTTTGCTGCACGTAGTCGGCGTAGCTCAGACCACTGACCTTCTCGATCACCCGGCCGGCGAGCGAGTACCCGAAGTTGGAGTACGCATACTTGCTGCCCGGCGTGAAGTCGAGCTTCTGCCCGGCCATGTACTTGATCACGTTCGCGTGCTGCAGTTCCATCGGTACGCCGAGCGCCTTGGAGATCACGGCGTCCTTGAAGTTCGGATCGCCGGACACGGCGCTGTCGAAGCCGCCGAGGTGCTGCAGCAGCCTCCACAGCGTGATCGACGACCAGCGAGCATCCCTGGTCTGACCGGCAGGCGGGGTGATGCCGAGGAGCTGGGTGACCGGCGTGGCCAGGCTCAACTTTCCGTCCTGTACGAGCTTCACGATCGCGGCCGCGGTGAACGACTTCGACAGACTGGCGATCCGGAACAGCGAGGTGGGCTGCACGGTCAGGTTGGCCGAGGTGCTGAAGCCGCGGGCGAGCACCAGCCGGCCCTTGTAGGTGACCGCGACCTGGCCGGCCGTGATCCCCCGGGCCTGCATGAAGGTCTTCATCTGGTTGTCGAAGCCGACCAGAGCCGGTACCGCGGTCCCGGTCGCCTTCCACGTCGCTGCGGCGTCGGCGGGCCGGCCGATCGCAGTACCGACTGCTGTGCCGGCGGCGGCGACAGCTCCGGTGGCCAGGGCGAGCTTGCCGAAATTACGGCGTGTCAGATCCACGGAAGGTGGACTCCTTCGATCTACAAGGCGGAATAGTCGTACGGAGGTTACTTGCCGGACGGTTCTTCCCAGGGCCTTGTCGACGACTCAGGGCTTGTCGGTGACCGATCGGGCCGCGGTCGGTGTTGCTGTCGACGGACGCCACGCATACCGAACCCCTCCAGCAAACGCTTACCCGACCCGGGAACCGGACTGGGCCCGTGGGGTGATGGTGGCGCGATGGGCGCCGGCGATGGCGCGGACGATGGCCAGCCCGAGCCCGTGCCCGTCGGTATGCCGGATTCGCTGGCTGCCGAGTTGCTGGAAGGGCTGGAACACCACCACCGACCCGATCGCGCCAGCCCTGCGCCTCGCCGTACTGGCAGCCTGGGCAACAGGCGCCCTCTACCTCGGCACCAAATTCCTCCAACGCCACGACGCCTGACCTCGACCAAAAATCCGTATACCCAAATGGGACTTCTATACCCAATTGGGTATACGGATCTCGGGTCAGGTCAGCGGGGGACGTTGAGAGCGATGGTGATCTGCTCGGCGACCTTGGCGGCGAGCTCGAGCGCGGCCCGGCGGGTGGCCGGCTGTAGGGACGAGTGGTCCAGTGGGCCTTCGGCGGCGATGTGGGCGTCCGTCGGGATGTCGATCACCGCGGCCGCTCGGCTCTCGAAGTACGGGCGGAGCTGCTTCTCGACGTCCTTGTTCACGTCGCCCGGGCCGTTGCTGACCGCGATCACCGCGCGACGGATCAGCCGCTGAGCGTCCGGGCCCTGGTGGTCCAGCTCCT
>JAWWOY010000637.1:0-2555 GCA_033851195.1 Kribbellaceae bacterium
CTCGGTACTGGAGGTCGGCGCCGGGCTGGGCGAGTTCGCGGTCCAGTTCGAAAACCTGGACCGGCTGGTTGTCACCGACGTGGACCCGGGCGCGGTCGAGGTGCTGCGGCAACGATTTGTGGACCGGCCCGAGGTGGAGGCGCGACAACTCGCTCTCGGCGACAAGCTGAGCTTGGACAGGCCGGTCGAGTCAGTCGTCGCGATCAACGTGCTCGAGCACATCGAGGACGACGCGGGTGCGCTCAGGTCGCTGGCCGGCCTACTCGTGCCCGGCGGCAGCATTGTGCTCTGGGTGCCCGGCTACCAGCAGTTGTACGGCGAGTTCGATCGCCGGGTCGGGCATGTCCGCCGGTACACCCCGGCGACTCTCGCCGCTGCCGTAGTACGGGCGGGTCTGCAGGTCGAGGTGGTCAAGCCGGTGAACCTGCTCGGTGGGATCGCTTGGTGGGCCGCGGTCCGTCGGGGCGGCAGCACGTCGCCCAACCCGCGCCTGGTCGGCATCTACGACCGCTTCGTGGTCCCGGTCACCCGGGCGGTTGAGCGCCGGTTCCCCGTTCCGTTCGGGCAGTCGGTGCTCTGCGTAGCGAGGACGCCGACCGCAGCGGGGACGTCGGCGGAGCCATGCTGAAGCGGCTGCGTGTTCCCCGGTTGTTGCTCTGGGTTCGCTACTCTGCTTCCTCGGTGATCGCCGGTGCCATCAGCGAGTTCGCGTTCCTTGCCTGCTACTGGCTCGGTACGGCACCAATGGTGGCGAGCGTAGTCGCGTTCGCCGTCGGAGCGGTGCCGAACTACGTGCTCAACCGACGCTGGGCCTGGCGGCGCAAGGGTCGGCCCGACCGGACCCGCGAGTTGTTGCCCTATGTCGTCATCGTGGTGATCACAGCAGCCGCCGCCGCGCTGATCACGACCGCCGCGGACCGCTGGTTGCGGGATCGGATCGACTCGCACGCGCTACAGACCGTGCTGGTGAGCGCCGCCTTCCTGGGCACCTACGGCGTCATGTTCGTACTGAAGTTCGTGCTGTTCGACCGGCTCGTCTTCGCTCGGCCAACGCAGCCAGTCGCCGCTGAACGTATTCCCGCCACCAAGTCCCCGTCATGACCCGCGCGTAGTTCGCGCCGTACACCAGGCCGGGGCCCTTCTTGCTCGCACCGTTGCCGCGGCGCCGCATCGTCATCGGCAGCTCGACCACCCGGGCCCCACTCGCCAGTACGCTCAGCAGCAACTCAGACGACTGGTACTGCGGCTCTCGCAGAGTGACCGAGCAGGCCAAGCCGGCTCGCATCGCACGGAAGCCGAACGAAGTGTCGGTCAGGCGCCGCCAGGTCAGGACCGAAGCCAGCATCGCGAAGAACCGGACACCCACCCAGCGCAGGTGACTGTCGGCATCCTCCTGGCCGAGCCGTCGTGACCCGGTCACGAAGTCGGCTTCCCCGTCCAGGATCGGCTGCAGCAGCACCGGCAACTCGGAGTCGTCGTACTGGCCGTCGGCATCCGTGGTCGCGATGTACTCCGCACCGCCCTCTGCCGCGAGGTGATAGCCGAGCCGGAGCGCGGCACCCTGCCCGCGGTTGCGCAGTGCCTCGCAGACGTACGCCCCGTGCGCTGCCGCGATCCCTGCGGTCCCGTCGTTGGACCCGTCCACCACGACCAGTACGTCGAGGGGCAGGCCGGCGCAGGTTGCCGGCATCTCCCGCAGGACCCGGCCGATCCCGTCCGCCTCGTTGTAGGCGGCTATCACTACGACAAGGGGAGCGAAGGCAGGCTGACCGTACCGGTCGCGGAAATCTTCAAGCGCCTCCGAGTCCACACCGTCGGGATAGTCCGCAAGAGCGACCCGGTGCTTCGCCGGCCCCAAGAGCGCGGTTGCCCCGAGCGCACCTGCCAACGGGAACAACACCAGCCCGGGCAATTGGTAGCGCCAGGAGAACTCGAAGGCGGCAGAAGCCAGCAGCAGGATCAACCCGGCGCTCGCCGGCAGCAATGCGGCCGACCGGATCCCGGAGCGACGCGCCCGGCCGAACCCCGCGGCCGCCGCGAGAGCAAGCAGCGCAGCGAATCCCAGCACCAAGCCCGGCGTGTAGCCGCCGTTCAACTGGTAGGCCCGGAGCACCTCGGCCAGGGCGCGGTTGGCGTGGGGCGCAGTCCCGCCGTACTTGCGAGCAGCATTGGCGGTCATCGGGTCGCTGCCGTTCGGGTAGGCCCGCTGGAACTGCCACCGCGACAGCGGTACGTCGTCAGGCGAAGTGGTCCGGGTCGGTGCGAACCCCTTCGCGAAGTCCTTCAGGGCTGCGAGTCCGACATCGAACGGCTGGTGCCGCAGCACGATCTTGCTGAAGTCCGTGGCGAGTTGTTGCTTGGTCCGTCCAGGCGGCAGCGGCCCCGGCCAGTTCGGGTCTCCGTAGCGGTTGTGCGCGTACTGGTCGACCCCCAGGCGGTCGCCGAGCGGCTCCTCCGGGCAGAACAGCCGGGTGGCCTCGTCCAGCGGCAGCTTCGCGCAGTTCGCCACCACAGCAGTCCGCCCGTAGAGCACCTCGTTATTTGCCCCCGAGAAT
>JAWWOY010000654.1:0-17581 GCA_033851195.1 Kribbellaceae bacterium
TGCACGCCGTCGTCTTTGCGACCTGGATGCTGTTCATCGAGTCCAGTCCCTGGCCGACGCTGACCCTGGTGGTGTCGCTGGAGGCCATCTTCTTGTCGACCTTCGTGATGATCGGCCAGAACCGCGCTGCCAAGTTCCAGCAGGCCAAGGCTGACCATGACTTCGTAGAGCAGGAGCTCGAGCTCAAGACCAACACCGAGCTCACCCGCGCGATCCATCAGATGACCACGGAGCTGCACCGGCGCCTAGTCGAGAGCGGTCCGGATCAGGACGCCTCGGACCACCGCGCTCCGTAGGAGCCGACCGACTAGCCTCCACCGATCGAAAGTATCTGGCCACCCTGATCGAAAGTATCTGGCCGCCTAGCGTCCCGTACAGGGACCGCCCTCACGACACTCGGTAGTTCCAGCGGTGACATCACACCGCCAGCAGCGGCGATGCTGGATCGCCGGTGCCTTGTACCGACTTCCGGCGATGCGCACTGGGCACGTGCACAACAGGTGGCGAGGGTTGCGCTGCAGCGAGCACATTGTGCCCCTTCGGCGGCAACTTGTTCACTTGTCCTATAGCCGCCGCGACCTCGGTGCCGGCGAGCCACCCGTTACTCGGCACGGCGAGGTAAGAAACCTTCACGATCTGACATTGCGCAGTCACCGAAGCACCCCCAGAGCTTCGGCAACGGGAGAGAAGAGACCAAGAATGCGATCTGCCAAACGCTATCTGGCGGCCGCCGTTTGTGTGGCGCTGCTGACATTGACTGCCTGCACCCCCCCGACGAGCAACTCAGGGTCGACCCCCGGCGGCGCCAAGACCTACAAGGTCTACCTCGATCTGAGCTACAGCGGCAACGCGTGGTCGAACTCGGCCGCGAACATGATCCAGGCGCTGGCGCAGACGCCGCCGTACAACAAGCAGGTCGAGTTCCACAAGATCATCTCCGGTGCCGACATCGCCAAGCAGATCTCTGATCTGCAGAGCATGATCAACGCCGGCGCCGATGCCATCCTCTGCTATCCGCTGTCACCCAAGGCGCTGAACGGAGTCGTGAACCAAGCGGCGGCCAAGGGCGTGAAGATGTTCTTCTACGACGGCACGGTTACCAACCCGAAGGCCTATAACGTCAGCTACATCACGTCGGGCTTCGGGCAGAACACGGCGCAGTACCTGGTCAACGAGCTCCATGGCAAGGGCAAGATCTTCATGAATAGCGGCGTGTCCGGGACGGCCACGGACACGATCCACAACGAGGCCGCGAAGTCGGTGTTCCAGAAGTACCCGGGCATCCAGATCGTCTCCCAATACTGGAGCAACTGGGATGCTGTGCAGTCCAAGACGAACACCCTCAAGGCCCTGGCGGCGCACCCGGACGTCAACGGAATCTGGTCGCAGGACGGTGAGTACGGCGTCGTCCAGGCATTGCAACAGGCCGGCCACAAACTCATTCCGGTGACCGGTGAGATGTCGAACGGATTCCGCAACCAACTGCTGACGCTGCACGGCAACGGACTCGTGGGTGTCTCGTCGGGTTCCGGACCAACGGTCGGCGCGTACGCCTTCAAGCTAGCGATGGAACTGCTGACCGGGAAGGTCAAGGAGGGCGCCCTGCCTCACAACATCCAGTTCCCACTGCCCTGGGTACCCTGGAACGAGGTCAAGATCGGAGACCCGTTGAAGCCCGCCGCAGGCGGGAATGCGTGGCCACTCAACAAGGTCCCAGCTGTCTTCGCGGCGGGCATCTACTACCCGGATCTCGTCCCGGAGGTCAACTACGACTCGGCGATCAACGGTAAGCCGGTGCCGGGGGCAACCATTCAGCCGATTGATCCTGCCAAGATCGTCAAGGCTCCTGACGTGCCCGACATCAACAGCACCACTACGACTCAGCCCGCGGATCTCTTCAAGGTCAATCCCGACTTCGTGAAGCCGATCCCCGTACCTTGAGCGACGTCATCGAACTCAACCCCGACGACGGGCGAAGGAGGAGCGGTGGAGACTGTCCTGCAGGTTGAACAACTCACAAAGCGCTACGGTGCGACGACCGCCCTGGACCGGGTCACCTTCGCGGTGACCAAGGGGACCACCCACGCGATCATCGGTGAGAACGGCGCCGGGAAGTCGACGCTTATCAAGAGCCTGAGTGGGCTACAAGTCCCGGACGCCGGGACGATGAGCCTGGACGGGGAGCTCTTTGCCCCAGGCAACCTCGGCGAGTCGCGCCGGAGCGGGGTCTCCACGGCGTTCCAGGACTTGAGCCTGCTCAGCAACCTGACCGTCGCCGAGAACCTCTCCCTGCCCAAGCTCGGCCGCAGCAGAGTCTTCGTTCGGCGGAAAGAGAACGAAGACGCCGCAGCCGGTCTGCTGGCCGAGTTCGACCTGCCCACACTTTCACCCGCTCAGAAGGTCGGCGAGCTCTCGCTCGCTGAACGTCAGAAGCTCGAGATAGTCCGAGCGGTGAGTCACCGCCCGAAGCTGTTGCTGCTCGACGAGCCTTCGGCCGCTCTCCCCGACGTGGAATGGCTCTACGCGCTGATCGAGAAGATCAGCTCACCGGAACTCACGATCCTCTACATCTCACACCGGCTGGCCGAGATCAGGGATCTCTGCCAGTCGGCAACGGTCCTCCGTAACGGAGGTGTGGTCGACACGGTCCGACTGTCAGATGTCGATGACGGCGTGGTTTTCAGTCTGATGGGTGGGGCGAGTGAGGAACACGCCAAGTCACAGCGAACAAGTCGCGTTGCGGGGGCTCCTGCCATCCAGGTGAGCGGGCTGCGCGGCGACACGGTGCGCGACGTCTCGTTCACCTTGCACGACGGCGAAATCCTCGGAGTTGCCGCTCTTGAAGGCCAGGGCCAGGCGGAGACGTTCAGAATGCTCGCCGGTGTGTCCCGTCCCAGCGGCGGAACCATCTCGGTCGGCGGCAAGAGCACGCGATTCACGACGCCCGCGGGAGCCTTGCGCAGCGGCATCAGCTTCGTCGCCGAAGAGCGCAAGGCGGAGGGGATCATGCCGGGTATATCCACCCTCGCGAACATCACCATCTCTTCGCTCGACAAGACCAGCACCTTCGGCCTGGCGGCCGGCCCCAAGGAGTTCCAGGCAAGTCTTCCCTTCGCCCGCAAGGTGGACCTGGACGAGCGGTACCTGCGGATGGACATCGATGAGCTGTCGGGCGGGAACCAGCAGAAGGCGATCCTGGCGCGCTCGTTGATGAAAGGGTCGAAGTATCTGTTGCTCTACGACCCGTCGCGAGGTGTGGACGTCGGCACCAAATCCTCCGTCTACGACATGATGGAGGAGTTCACCGAAGCCGGCGGGGCTGTGCTCTGGTACTCGACCGATCTCAGCGAACTGGTGGCCATCTGCGACCGCGTCATCTGCTTCTACAAGGGATCCGTCGTGTCCGAGGTGCCAGGACATCAAACCGACGTGGAAGCCCTGCTGCAAGCCATCACAGGGCACGTCGACGGCGGCAGAGTGAGCGGCAGATGACCATCCTGAGACGTGCGTTGTCCAATGGAACGACGCTCGCGCTGATGATCTTGATCGTCATGTACGTCGTGTACATGTACGCGTCCATAGATGTCCTGACCGCGGCGAATGCCACCGATCTCCTCAACAACGCAGCCCCGCTCGTCATTGCCGCAACGGGGCTGACCCTGGTGATCGTGGTGGGCGGTTTCGACCTCTCCCTCGGTGGCGTAGTCACCCTGGCCAACGTCATCCTGGCCACCCAGGCCGGGACGACGACAGGCAGTGCCATCTTCAGCGTCATCCTGGCGCTTCTCGCCGGGGTTCTGGTCGGTGCGCTGAACGGCTTCCTGATTGCCTATCTGCACGTCCAGTCCATCGCTGCGACACTGGGCACCTTCATCATGTGCAGTGGGCTCGCGCTGGTGATCATGCCGTCACCAGGCGGGAACGTCCCGGAGTTCATCTCTCCTGGACTCAACTCATCGATTGGTCCGGTTCCGGTATCTCTGCTGGTGATTCTCGCCTGTGTCGCGGCTTACCTGGCGCTCAAGCGCACCCGGATGGGGGTCCATATCTTCGCCGTGGGCCTGGACGAGGGCGCGGCTACCCAGTCCGGCATCCGGGTAGCGAGGGTCAAGTTCCGGGTATACCTCGTCGCCGGCCTGCTGTACGCCGTTGCCGGGGTGATGCTCAGCGCTCTGACTGCGAGCGGCGATCCGAACGGGAGTGCCCTCTTCATGGTCCTGGTGTTCGCCGCCGTCGCCATCGGGGGTGCGAAGTTCGGCGGCGGGCGGGGAAGCGCGATCGGAAGCATCGTCGGAGCCGGCGTGCTGGCCGTTCTCCAGAAGATGCTCTTCGCACTCGGCGTTTCGACTTTCTACACCGGCATCTTCCAGGGCGCGATCCTCATCATCGCCGTTCTCATCGGTTTGATCAGCCTCCGCTTTGGAGAGGCGCGGCCCCCGCAGCCAGCTCTCGAGGACGCTGAAGGTCAATCCACTGCTCGGCACGCACGATTCTCAGGACGGCGATCATGACGGCGATTTCCCCTGCTTCGGTTCGACGAGGACTTCTGTCGAGTGGCGGGCAGACCGGCTACATCCTGCTGCTCTTCGGAGTCACTGCGCTGATGATGCCGTTGTCGAGATTCGTCAGCCCGGAGTTGGGCTCCTGGAACACCGTCTCAGCCATCCTGGTCATCTCCTCGATGCTCACCCTGGTCGGCTTCGGACAGGGCCTGGTCATTCTGGTGGGCGAACTCGACCTCTCCATCGCCTCGATCATCTCCTTGAGCGGAGTACTGACCACGGCGTGGCTCGGTGCTTCTCCCACCATCTTCAAGTTCCTCGAGATCCTTGCGATAGCGGCCCTGATAGGCCTGCTGAACGGACTCGGGGTCACCCTGCTGAAGGTGCCCTCCTTCATCATGACCTTGGGCTCACAGTTGATCGTCGCGGGCATCGCGCTCGGATATACGAAGGGAACCGTTCCGGGAACCACGCCGGACTTCCTCGGCAATCTCATGCTTGGCAAAGTCCTGGGTGTGCCCACGCCGATTCTGTTGCTGATCGGCATTGCAGCAGCCGGTTTCGTGATCCAGCGATACACCGTGTTCGGCAGGCGGCTGTACGCAGTCGGCAGCAACCGCGCGACCGCGGCCATTGCCGGAGTGCGGGTGGGCGCAGTCGTGACGGGGGCGTTCGTCGCGAGTGCCTTGTGTGCGGCACTGACCGGCATGCTCCTGGTCGGTTACGGCGGAGGTGCGACGCTCGGGATGGGAGACGCCTACTTCCTTCCCTCCATCGCCGTCGTGGTAGTGGGTGGCTCATCTATTCTCGGTGGTCGTGGCAACTACCTGGGGACCGTGGCAGCCGCGATCTTTCTGCAGACGATTTCGACGCTGATCCAGGCAATGGGGATCAGCCAGGGCTGGCAGACGTTCATCTACGGCTTCCTGATCATTGCGGTCGTCGGGCTGCTGAAGCGCGAGCTCTATACGAAGTTCGCGCGCCTGCTGACGATGCAGTCCCGGAGTAGCAAGGTCTAACCCGGTTCGTCGGGTGCAGATGCACAGCGCGAGCACCGGGATCCACGCCACCTGCCCATTGGCGGCGTGCCCGCGAGGCTGTGTGATTTATCTGTAGGCGCTTCGGGCGTCAGCCGATTCCATGGTCGT
Source organism: Kribbellaceae bacterium (assembly GCA_033851195.1). GTDB lineage: Bacteria > Actinomycetota > Actinomycetes > Propionibacteriales > Kribbellaceae > Kribbella. The sequence goes on from JAWWOY010000654.1 coordinate 5,651, forward strand.
CCCGGACGGGCAATCCTCGTCCTGGAATTACGCGGAGAGCGAGTCGATGCAGCCAACAAACAAGGCTCAAGGTGTGGACGAAACCGGTGAGGTCGACAGCGGCTCGCTGGCGTCGAACGACGTGGCAAGGATCGTATTCGACGAATACGGATTTGACGTTGTGGAACAGAGGGAGCTTGGTGGCGAGGTCGATCAGAACCGCTGGATTCGCACGAGCAGCGGAGCTGACTTCCTCTTCAAAGCCTCGAGAGGCGACATCGATGACGCCCTGCTGTGGCAGGAGAGAGTACTGACGCATCTCGAGGTGGATGCACCAGACCTCCCAGTGCCTCGCTTGATGCACACGAAGGACGGCGCGACGCTCGTCCCGATGGAGCGCGGTGACAGCCGGTTCGTCGCCCGGCTGCTGACCTGGTTGCCGGGCGAGATGCTCGCTGACATCGAAGACCAGCCGGACTCCTTGCTGATCGAACTCGGGCGGGTGGCCGCGCGCCTGACGCAGTCGCTCGGCAGGCTGGACTCCAAGCCTTCGCAGACCCATCACTGGGATCTTCGCAACGCACGTGTCGCCGTCGAAGAAGCCTTGCCGTACGTTCAGGACAGCGATGACCGCGAGCTCATCGCGCGAGTGATGGGATGGTTCGACGGAGTCAGGCCCCAGCTGGACAACTTGCCCGCCGGCGTCGTGCATCAAGACCTGAACGACTTCAATGTCCTCGTACAGCAAGGCGCACGCGGGGCCGAGCGGATCAGTGGGGTTGTCGACGTCGGTGACGCGCTCTTCACCGCTCGAGTGGCTGAGGTGGCCATCGCCGTGGCCTACGCAATGCTTCGCAAGGATGATCCCCTGTGGTCGGCTTGCGCCGTGGTTCAAGGGTTCCACTCGGTGGCGCCCCTGTCCGATGAAGAGATCGCGGTGATCTTTCCGCTGGCGGCGGCGCGCTTGTGTGTGAACGCCACCGTCTGGACGCGACGCACCAGTTCGTCGGACAACGCCTACGGCCGGAGCCGGATGCAATACACCTGGCCGGCCCTGCAAAAGATCGCGCGCATCTCCCCGAGCTTCGCTGAGGTGTCACTGCGGGCTGCGTGCGGTTTACCCAACCCACGGGCGTTCGATGAATCGACGCTGAGCAGACTTCTCCAGGAAATCCGACCCGTTACTCTGATCGACACCGCAACGCTGACAGAGGTGGATCTGTCGGCGGCAGGCAGCCTTCTGGACGATGTGGACTGGGACGATGCGCGCGGAGTCGCGTCAGCGGTCAACGCGCTGCTCGGCGACCGATCCACGCAGGTGGGCTTCACCCGCCATCTCGCTCCATCGCTCCTGTGGGCAGCTCAGCGGGCGACGGGGCCGGCGGAGCCCGCAACTATCCAACTCGGGTCGACTCTGCTGACCAGAGTCGGGGCCGCCATCTGTCTCCCTCTGGCCGGACAGGTTGTCAGCGCCGCCATTGATGGACCGGCAGTTCTGCAGCACACGTCCGACGGCCCTGCAGGTCCTCTTACTTTCTGGACCTGCTGGTGGGGCATCGACCTGACCCATCAGTCCGGCGACCGCCTGAGCGCGGGAGATCTGCTGGGTACAGTCGTCGCGTCAGCGGAGAAGTCAGGTCTGGGTGCCGCGGTCCAGGTACAGGTAGTCGCAACCGAAGACCTCGCCCTCTCGCCGCCGCCGCTTCGGATCCGCGTGAGTGACGTAGCCAAGTGGACTGTCCTGACGGCTGATCCAGCACTGTTGCTCGGGTTTCCGGCCAAACCCGACCGGCGCCCGCTCGATCGTGATGCCGTCGTCGCCCTACGCGACCAGCGACTGGCCAGATCACAGCGGGCTTACTACCGGCGGCCGCCGAACTTCGTCCGTGGTCGGGGCGTTTGGCTGTACGACGAGAACAGCCATGGCTACCTCGACGCGATCAACAACGTGACCCATGTCGGCCACGCCAATCCCCGGATCATTGACGTCGCGACGGCCCAACTGAAGAAGCTCAACACCAACAGCCGCTTCGTCTATGAGGGCATCGCCACCTACGCCGAGCGCTTGGTCTCCACCCTGCCGGCTCCGCTGGAGGTGGTCTTCCTGGTCTGCACGGGAAGCGAAGCCAACGACCTGGCTCTGCGGATGGCACGGCAGGTCACGGGCAGGACCGACGTCATGGTCATCGACGGCGCCTACCACGGCAACACCGCAGCCGTGATGGGTATCAGCCCGAACCGCTACAAGGGTCCGGGCGGCCGGGGCGCCCCCGCGACGACGCACGAGGTGGTCCGCCCCGACGTCTACCGCGGTCCTTACGGTCGTGATGATCCCAATGCCGGGCGCCTGTACGCCGCTGAAGTGGCGGCGGTGGCTCAGCGACTCCTTGACGAAGGCAAGCCCCCGGCCGCATTCATAGCCGAGTCACTCATGGGGACGGCCGGGAACATCGTATTCCCGGACGGCTATCTGCACGGTGCGTTCGAGGCGACCCGTGCCGCCGGCGGTCTCTGCATCTCCGACGAGGTACAAGTGGGTGTCGGTCGCCTGGGTTCGCACTTCTGGGGCTTCCAGGCACAGGGTGTGGTGCCCGACATCGTCAGCATGGGGAAGCCGCTCGGAAACGGTCATCCGATCGCAGCTGTGGTGACGACGCGAGAGATCGCCGACGCCTTCGACGACGGGGTCAAGTACTTCAATACCTTCGGCGGAAACCCTGTCTCTTGCGCGATCGGCACAACGGTGCTGGATATCGTCCAGGAGGACGGTCTCCAGCACAGGGCCGCCGAGGTGGGCGGGTACTTCCTCCGATCGCTCGAGGAACTGAGGTCCCGACATGAGCTGATCGGCGATGTCCGTGGCAAGGGTCTCTACCTCGGGATCGAGCTCGTACGAGACCGTGAGACGAAGGAACCCGCGGCCGCGGAAGCGTTGGCCGTCAGCGAACGGATGAAGGATGCCGGCGTCGTCGTGTACCCGACCGGGGCCTACGACAACGTCCTCAAGATCAAGCCGCCGATGATATTCGGTCATCAGCACGTCGATCTCTTTGCCAGGACTCTCGACCAGGTGCTGGCGAGGGGTACGACGGAAGGATGGACATGACAGCGAACCGGATCGACCTCAACGCGGACGCCGGCGAGAGCTTCGGCCGCTGGGTGCTCGGGCGAGACGCCGAACTGCTACCGCTGGTCACCACGGTCAACATCGCCTGCGGATTTCATGCCGGGGATCCCTCCGGCATGCGCAGCTCGCTGATCCTGGCGCGCGACCTCGGACTGTCGATCGGCGCCCATCCCGGCTATCCCGACCTGCTCGGATTCGGCCGGCGGCGGCTGGCGATCAGTGCCGACGAGGCCATCGACTACATCGTGTACCAGACCGGCGCACTCCACGGTCTGGCGATGACCGAAGGTATCGACCTCACCCACGTCAAGCCACACGGCGCCCTCTACGGACAGGTCGCCGACTCCGCGGAGCTGGCCCTGGGAGTCGCCCGGCAACTCGAGTCGATCCGGCCGGGCCTCGGTCTGCTCATCGCCCCAGGTGTGGGTGCGAAGGCGGTGCAGGACGCAGGACTCCCCGTCGTGCTCGACGCGGCGGCAGACCTCGACTACGACGACGACGGCTGGAACATCATCGAGCCTGTCCCCGGCGAGAAGGATCCGGCGACCGTCGCGGAGCGCGCTGCCGGGCTGGCCGACGGGTATGTGATCACCGTGTCCGGCAAGAAGGTTCCGCTCGCCACCCAGTCGCTGTGTGTGCACGGGGACCGACCCAACGCGCCGGAGATCGCGCGGGCCGTGCGGAGACGACTCGAGGAGGGAGGCATTGAGGTCCGCACTGCGTTCTCGACCGTCTCTCGGTAACGCGAAGCGCTGGGAAGGGGTCTGATGATCAAGCTGGAGGACGGCTCCCGGTTGAGCTACGGAGCCGACGAATTCGTCTTCATCGAACTGTCGGAGGAGATGTCTCTCGCCACCACACTGCGCGTCATCGCGATCACGGACGAGCTGAGGAACCGGGAGATTCCCGGCATCGTCGACATCTGCCCCGCGCACGTCAGCTACATGCTGCGGGTGTCGCCGGAGCAGCTGGATCCACGCGATGTGGCTCCCTTGCTCGCGGACATTCACCGCGGCGCCGGCGGTTCGGCCGGCGTGACCATTCATGCCCGGGTGATCGAGATGCCGATCTTCTACGACGACCCCTGGACTCGCGAGACCCTGATGAGGTTCCGGGACCGCCATCAGGCGCCGGAGCTGACCGATCTGGAGTATTCCGCACGCCTCAACGGATTCGATGACGTGCGGGGACTGATCGCCGCACACTCGTCGAATCCGTTCATCGCGACCTTCATCGGCTTCGTGCCGGGCAACGCCGAGTCGTACCAGCTGGTTCCACGCGACCAGCAACTCGAGGTGCCGAAGTACTTGCGGCCACGGACCGACACACCGGAGCGTGCGTTGGGACACGGCGGGGCTTTCACAACCATCTACCCGGTTCGCGGGGCCGGCGGGTTCCAACTCTTCGGACGCTCGCCGGTGCCGGTGTTCGACGCCGAGCAGCGCCTCCCCGATTTCGCCGACAGCATCGTGCTGCCGCGCAGCGGAGACATCTTCAAGTACCGCCCGATCGACTCCGACGAGTACGACGACCTCCGCCGCGGTGTGGAACAAGGCTCCTTTCGCTACCGGATCCACGACACGGTCTTCGACCTCAGGGCGTTCACAGCGGACCCGGTCGCGTACAACCGAAGCCTCTTGGAGGTCCTGACCGATGATTGAGATCGCAGCGCCGGGCCTCCACTCCACGATCCAGGACCGTGGCAGATCCGGCTACTACTCGCTCGGTATCCCGCCCTCCGGATCGATGGACGCCTTCGCACATGACGCCGCGAATGCTCTCGTGGGGAATGCCCCGGACGCCGCCGCGGTCGAGGTGACCTTCCTTGGTCCGACGTTGTCGTTCCAGGTCACCACCGTGATCGCCGTGACCGGCGGCCTGGTTGACGTGACGTTCGACGACGGTCAAGAGGTACCGCTCTGGACCAGCCAGCTCGTGCGCTCCGGCCAGACTGTCACGTTCGGGACGATGCGTTCCGGCGCCAGGGCCTACATCGCCGTCCGCGGCGGGATCGACGCTCCGGTGGTGATGGGAAGTCGCTCCACCTACACCTTGTCCCGCCTTGGCGGCATCGAAGGTCGAACGCTCAAGGCCGGAGACATCCTTCCTATCGGTACGGATGTGCTGAAAGGGAGTAGGAGGCGCGCGGGAGTCCGCGTGCCTGAAGAGCTGAGGCCGGCGTATCCGACGGAGCAGGAGATCCGCGTTGTCCCCGGGCTGTGCGACTACCGGCTCGCTGCTCAAGCAACCGAGGTTCTCTACTCGGCCCCCTACGCAGTGACGGTAGAAGCCAACCGAACGGGCTATCGGTTCCAGGGAGAATCCTTGACGTTCCTGGAACGAACCGCCCCGTTCGGCGCCGGACACGATCCGAGCAATGTGGTGAACCTCGGATACCCGGTCGGTTCGATCCAGGTGCCCAGCGGCGCTGAGTTGATCTGTCTGCTGCGCGATGCGGTGACCGGCGGCGGCTATGCGACGATCGGGACCGTCATCAGCGCCGACCTCGACCTGATCGCTCAGTCCAAGGCACCGGACCGGGCGCTGTTCCGCCCGGTGACCATCGAGACGGCGCTCGCCGAGCGTGCGGTACGAGCGCGCCGGCTGGCCAAGATCACCGAACTCGCGCTCACCTGACCCGCGAACCACCAATCCAAGCCGGAGTATGAGGGCCCCATGACGAACAGCTCGGAACGCTCGCCACTCACGCGGGAAGACGCTCGCAAAGCGTCGCGTCCACTCGTGACGGAGGCCAGAGCGTTCTATGTAGCCGGAAGGCCCCTCACCGGTCGCGGTCACATCACCGTGCTGCATCCACAGGACGGCTCACATGTCGGGGACGTGTCGATCCCCGATGCGAGCCAGATCGAGTCGGCGGTCAGCGCTGCGGTGACCGCTCGAGGAGCTTGCGAGGCGTTGTCATCCGCGGAGCGAGCTCGGGCTCTGGACCACATCAGTGCGCAACTGGCGCGCCGCGGGAAGGAGATCGCCGAGCTAATCACCTCCGAGAATGGCAAGCCGATCAAGTGGGCGACCAGCGAGGTCGAACGCGCCGTCGCGACGTTCCGGATCGCTGCTGAGGAGGCTCGCCGTTTCAGCGGCGAGTTGATGCGACTGGATACCGAGGACGCCGCCTTGGGCCGGATGGCCATGATCCGACGGTTCTCCAGGGGGCCGGTGCTGGCCATCGCGCCCTTCAACTTCCCGCTCAACCTCATCGCCCACAAGGTTGCACCGGCTATCGCGGTCGGTTCTCCCGTCATCATCAAACCGGCCCCGGCCACCCCGCTCACGGCGCTGGTCCTCGGTGAGATCCTCGCCGAGACCGAACTGCCCGAAGGAAGCTGGTCGGTACTCACCGTGACGAACGACCAGATGCCTTCGCTGGTCGCTGATCCACGCCTCCCGGTGATCTCGTTCACTGGGTCCGCGCAGGTCGGATGGGCGATCCGTGACTCCGTCCCGCGTAAGCACGTGACGCTCGAGCTCGGCGGGAACGCGGCAGCGATCGTCTGCTCGGACTTCGACAGCGATGCGGACCTGGACTTCGCTGCGACAAGGATTGCCCGGTTCGGCATGTACCAGGCGGGCCAGAGCTGTATCTCGGTTCAGCAAGTTCTCGCGGATCGCAGCATCTACGAGAGACTCTCCGAGCGCGTTGTATCGGCGGTCAGGGAGCAGCGGACCGGGGGCGTCTGGGATCCGGCCACCGACGTCGGCCCACTCATTGACGAGCAGGCCGCGCTACGAGTTCAGTCGTGGGTGGAGGAGGCCGTCGACCAGGGGGCGGAAGTCGCCACGGGAGGGCGGCGAGTTGGCTCCTCCTACCAGCCGACTGTGCTGACCGGAGTCGACCCATCGTCGAAGGTACTTCAGGAGGAGATCTTCGGCCCGGTGATCTCCCTTGTTCCGGTCGATGGCCTTGACGATGCCTTTGCGAAGGTGAACGCGTCTCGTTACGGACTGCAAGCAGGTGTGTTCACGCACGATCTTCGCGTGGCGTTCCGCGCCCACCGGGAACTGCAGGTGGGTGGTGTCGTGATCGGCGACGTCCCGAGCTTCCGGGCAGACCAGATGCCGTACGGCGGGATCAGGGACTCCGGTATCGGACGTGAGGGGATCACCGCCGCGATGCAAGATCTCACGTACGAGCGTGTCCTCGTGGTCAACGCCCTCTAGACGACCTCGCTCACGACCTCTGGTGGGCCACGACCCCCGGCACTCCGAGCGTCCGTTTTGCGTATGCTCGAACCACTGGTTCCCGCCCCCGGCTGCGAGGCGAGAGGAGCAGTCCGATGAACGACCCCGCAGAGTTGGAAACCTCGGCCTCACCCCTGCAGCGAATCGCGCGGCACCTCCTGGACGAGCGCTTGGACGAGTTGACGGCCACCGCGGTCGCTCGCGTGCAGTCCGACGAGCCGGAGTACGCCTGCTCGATGGTCAGCCAGGACGACCTGAAGCGCGCCATGCGGCGCACCCTGGCGCTCGCGCTGCTGCGCCTGCTCGGGGAATCGCTGCCCGACGACGTCGCCACGGCCGCCTCCGAAGTCGGCCGACTGCGCGCCGAGCAGGGCCTGCCCCTCTCGGCGCTCCTGCACTCGTACCGGATCGACCTGAGAATCCTGTGGGAAGCCATCATCGCCGAGGGGGGTGCGCGAGGCTACGCCGCCGACGAGGCATTTCTCGATAGCTGCATCCTGGTGTGGGAGGCGGTCGAGGCAAACATCGCGGAAGTAGTCGACGCGTACCGGCGTACCGAGGAGGATCTGACGCGGCGCCTGGACGTACTTCGGGTCAGAGCATTCGAGCGGCTGGTTCTGCAGGCGGAGCGCGACGCATCCGCAGTTCGTGAAGCGGCCGGACGTCTCGAATTGCCCAGCGAAGCGCGATACCTCGTTCTGGTGGGTGATGGCGTCCCCGTGAGTCACGAGACGCTGGTGTCCATCGCTGCCCGGCTCCGCGCTCGCGGCCTGTCGTCCCACTTCGGCTGGATCGAAGACGAACTGGTGGGTGTGGTCCTCCTGGCCGGCCGGCGGCCGGTGGACATCGTCGCCCTGCTCGACCCCTTGTCGGGCTGGAGATGTGGCGCCGCGGTCGTGGACGGCCTCGCCGGTATCCCCAGGGGCACCCGCCTCGCACGCACCGTGATCCCGTCGTTGGTCGAGGCCGGCGTGCAGCTTCTCAGCGCCAATTGGTCGGCGGCCATGGTCGCGTCCGACCACGAACTGGCCGAAGCTCTGGCCGAGGAGATACTTGGGCCGCTGCTGGCACTGCCCCATCACGAGCGGTCGGCCGTTTTCGAGACACTCGAGGCCTATATCGACGGTGCCGGCTCGGTGACCGAAGTGGCCACCCTCACACTTCGGCATCGGAACACCGTGCGGAACCGGTTGCAAACCGTCGAACGCATCACCGGGCTGTCGCTGTCCAAACCGAAGGATCTCACCACACTGACGCTGGCAATGGAGTGGTGCCGCGGTCCAGAGGGTCTTAAAGTCTGGCGCTGATCAGGTTGTGCAGATGCACCATTCGGAGGACCGGACCGGGTGCACAGGCCTCGTGATACAGGTGACTGATCCTGTTTGACTTTGTTGCAATGTCAGAATCGGCTGCAGGGAAGGAACTGGATTGGAAACCGTAGTGCTCGTGACGGGCGGCGCGATCGGGATCGGTGCCGCAACCGCCAAGGCTTTCGCGCGTCAGGGCGCCAAGGTCGTCGTGACGGATGTTCTCCCTGAGCAAGGCGCGGACCTGGTCGAGCACATCTTGGCTGCCGGCGGCACAGCCCAGTTCGAGCCACTCGACGTTACGGACACCCGGAACGTCGACGACGTCGTCGCTCGGGTGATCAGGCAGCACGGCCGACTCGACGTAGCGATCGCGAATGCCGGTATCGCCCACCGAGTGCCGCTGAGCGAACTCAGTGATGAGCGGTGGCAGCAGACCCTGAACGTCGACCTGCACGGGGTTCTCAGAGTCTTCCGCGCTGCCGCTCCCTCCATGCGTGAGCGCGGTAGCGGCAGCCTGCTGGCGATGTCCTCCATCATGGGCGTGGCCTACGGATGGGACGAGCACGTTCACTACTCCGCGGCCAAGTCCGGAGTCGTCGGGCTGGTGCGCGGCCTTGCCGTGGAACTGGCGGGCGAGGGCATCCGAGTCAACGGGATCGCGCCGGGCTACATCCGCACCGCTCAATCCATGTCGGAGCAGCACTCCTTGGGCGAAGCCGGACTCAGCGCCGCGGCGTCGTACATCCCGCTCGGGAGAGTCGGAGAGCCGGAGGAGATCGCTGACGTTGCCGTGTTCCTGGCATCGGACGGCGCGCGCTACATCACAGGCCAGGTCATCACAGTTGACGGCGGCCTTCTGGTAGGACGCTACTGAGCGAGAAAGGCAAAGCCTGATGAAGGACATCCAAGTGACGTTCGGCGTCGACGTCGATGCTGTCTGCGGTTGGCTCGGCTCCTATGGTGGACAGGACTCTCCCTCCGACATCCAACGCGGACTGTTCGCCGGTGAAGTCGGCGTTCCACGCCTGGTCACTCTCTTCGAACGCTATGGCATCTTGGCCAGTTGGTTCGTGCCTGGTCACTCGCTCGAGACATTCCCTCGGGAGATCGAAGCAGTGCTCGCCGGGGGTCACGAAATCGGAGCCCACGGATATTCTCACGAGAACCCCGTCGCCCTGTCTCGTCAGCAGGAGGAAGATGTTCTCTCGCGCTGTGTCGAGCTCATCGAGAAGGTCAGTGGTCATCGGCCGCGCGGGTACGTAGCGCCCTGGTGGGAGATGTCGGAGAACACCGCCGAACTGTTGCTCGCCCACGGATTCGACTACGACCACTCGCAGGGCTATCACGACTTCCTTCCGTACTACGCTCGCACCGGCGACTCCTGGACGAAGATCGACACCAGCCAGCCGGCCTCGTCCTGGATGAAGCCCCTCGAGCGGGGCCCGGCCATCGACCTGGTGGAGATCTCGGCGAACTGGTACGTCGATGACCTACCACCGATGATGTTCATCAAGAGTGCGCCGAACAGTCATGGGTTCGTGAATCCGCGGGACGTCGAGACGATGTGGCGCGACCAGTTCGACTGGGTCTATCGGGAGCTCGACTACGCAGTCTTCCCGATCACCATTCACCCGGACGTGAGCGGACGTCCGCAGGTTCTCATGATGCTCGAGCGATTCATCGACTACGTGAACTCCCATACCGGCGTCTCCTGGCGAACCATGGAAGATGTCGCACGCAGGTACCGCGAGGCTCATCCATTCAGTGATACGCCTGCGGGGCAGGATCAGGCGACTGCATGAGCGAGCCGCCGCCTGTTCGCGATGTCCCGACGGTCAAGGTCATCTCACTCGGTGGCACGATCTCCTCTGCCGCAAGCGATCCCGACGCTGACCGGGCGGTCATTTCCGGAACGGTTCCGAGGCTCGGAGCGCACGAACTTGTCGCCGCGTTGCGTCACAGCCCGGAGCAGGTGCGGATCGAGCCGGTGACCTTTCGTCAGGTCGCGTCCTCGAGCCTCACCCTCGCCGACGTCTTCGACCTGGTCCGAGAGATCGAACGGTGTGTGTCGGAGGGTGCGGACGGAATCGTCGTCACCCAGGGAACCGACACCATGGAGGAGGTCGCATTCGTCGTAGACCTCTGTTACGCCGGCCATGCTCCAGTTGTGTTCACGGGCGCCATGAGGGACTCCACTCAGTTGGGTGCTGACGGCGCGGCCAACCTCGCCGGTGCCGTGGCGACTGCCCTCAGCCCGCAGGCACGTGCAGCAGGTGTCCTCCTGCTCATGAACGACACGATCCATTCCGCACGCTGGGCGGTCAAGCGGAACACCTCCAACGTCGCGGCGTTCGACTCGTCGCCCGTGGGCCCACTTGGCTGGATCGTGGAAGGTCGAGCGGAGATCGTTCTCCAGCAGGCCAAGCGATCGACGATCGGTTTGCCCTCACGCGACAGCCCCACCCGTGCAGTGGCGCTCATTTCGGTCGGTCTGTCCGACGATGGAAGAGTTCTCGAGGTCTTGCCGCACCTTGGATTCCACGGCGTTGTCATCCAGTCGCTCGGCGGCGGACATGTCCCTGCCCGCATGATGCCGGCCATTCGCGACCTGACTGCCCAGGTTCCGGTGGTGCTCTCCTCGAGGACTCGGAGCGGGCCGATTCTGACGCGTACGTACGGATTTCCGGGATCGGAACTGGACCTCGCTGACGCCGGCGTGATCATGGGTGGCTACTTGGACCCGTACAAGGCGAAATTGCTGCTGACAGTGCTGCTGATGAATGGCGTCACCACCGGATTGCGCGAAGAGTTCCTCGATCTGGCCAATCCCTCCTGATTCCGATTCGGCTACAGACCAAGTTGGCCAGACCTCACGGGACACCAGCTGGAGGAACCGGAAGTGGGCGAATGGGATGGGCAGGTGGCGATAGTCACCGGCGCCGCCAGCGGTATCGGATCAGCGATCGTCGAGGCGTACCTCGAGGAGGGCGCGCGAGTGCTGCTCGCCGACCACGACGAACGTGCTCTTCTGCCGCGGTGGAACGTTATCCAGCGGCTGGCGGGCTGGTAAGTGCCGCACCGGTTGACGTCAGCAATCCAGAACAGAACAAAACGATGGTGGATGAGCGCTTCGACGCCTTCGGACAGCTCGACATCCTCGTCAACTGCGCAGGCATTCTTACCGAGGTCCCGCTCGTCGAGATGGACGTCGACACGTGGGACGAGATGATCGCAGTCGATCTGCGGAGCGTGTTCTTGTGCTGTCGGTGGGCTGCGCCTCACATGGTGCGTCGCGGATCCGGACGAATCATCAAC
>JAWWOY010000675.1:0-4650 GCA_033851195.1 Kribbellaceae bacterium
GAACGCCGGCTGGAGGTGAGCCTCGGCCGCAGTCCGACCGCCGGCGAGATCGCCGCCGAGGCGCAGCTTGCCACTGCCCGGGTGACGGAGCTGAAGCAGCACGCGCGGGCGACGCTGAGCCTGGAGATGCCGGCGGGCGCAGATGCGGACACCCAGATCGGCGATCTCATCGTTGATCCGCGCAGCGGCGAAGAGGCCGCTGAACTGCTGGAGTCGCAGGCGCTCCGGCAGGAACTCCGCGGCCTGCTCGACACGCTTCCACCGCAGCAGGCGCTGATCATGACACTGCGCTATGGACTGAAGGACGGGAATCAGCGCACGCTGGGAGAGGTCGCCGACCGGCTCGGCCTGACCAATGACCGGGTCCGGCAGCTCGAGAAGCAGTCACTGGCTGACCTCCGCGACCTAGTGTTCCGTGAGGGTGCTCCCTTTACGGAACACTTAGTGTCCCGTGAGGGCGCCGCCGTCGCCTGCTCGTCCGGGCGAGTTGACCGCTCGATTCGCTGCGCACAGTCCACAGCTGACCGCAGCGCGCGACACTGCTGAGTTCCGGTGTCCCGTGAAAGCGGTCGCGTTGCCGGTGGCAACGGACGAAGGCATGGTGGGGGAGTGGACACTTACTCCGCGCTGGTGGAGTTGTACGGGCTGCCGCCCGAGGACTTCATTGCGGCCCGCAACGATCTCGCGAAGGCGGTCACGGCGGCCGGCGATGTCGCGGCCGGTGCACAGGTCAAGACGCTGCGGAAGCCCACCCTCGCGGCGTGGTTGGCCAACCAGCTGGTTCGCGCCGTCCCTGAACGCATCGACGAGTTGACCGAGCTCGGCGCCGAGTTGCGCGACGCGCACCTGTCGCGTGATGGTGCCCGGCTGCGCACCTTGACACCGCGCCGCCACGTTCTCGTCGCCGAGCTAGCCCGGACCGCGCGTTTCCTGGCGCGCGATCGCGGACGCAAGGTGACAGGCACGGTCGCCGACCGGCTCACGGAGACCTTGGATGCGGCTCTGGTCGACCCCGGCGCCGCGCAGATGCTGCGCACCGGTCGGCTGACCAGCGCGCTGCGGCACGTCGGCTTCGGCGTCGTCGACGAGGCCGGTGAACCCGCCCAGATCGTCCCCATCGCGCAGGAGCGGCCCGCCCGGACACCCGCCGCGGCAAAGCGCGCGAAGCCGAAGGCGCGCTCGCGCGCCGACGACCAGGCGCTGCAACTTCGGCGCGGGCAGCTGCAAGGCCAGGTCGCCGAGGCCGGAGCCGAGTACGACGAGGCGGCGGCCGAGCGCGCCAAAGTGGAATCGGAGCTGGACGCGAACGAGCACCACATCGCCGACATGAGGACCGCGATCGAGCGGCTGAACGACGAGCTGGAACGGGTCCGGCGGGAACTGAAGGAAGCCCAGGCACAAACGGGACGGCTCGAGCGGGCCATGACCCGAGCGACCCGGGCCGTGGCGGTCGCCGCCCGGCGGCGCGACGCCACTCAGCAGCGGCTCGCCAGCTTCGACGCGTGAGTCCCGGAGCCGCTTGCGCCTGGACAGGTGGCTGGGGCTCGGGCGCTGCCGGGAACGTCTACGCTGCCTCCTACGTCAAGTAGGTGGTGGGGGTGGGGATTGATGGATGGTATCTGGGTGCTGTTCGTTGTCTTGGCTGCCGCCGGCCTGATCCTGGTTGGCCTGGCGCGGCTTGCGGCCCGTGCTCGTCGTCGCGGGATCAGCGGCTCGATGCTGGGACCATTCGAGGAGATGTGGCGTGTGACCGCTTACGAATCTCGCATCGAGCTGCAAATTCAGTACGAGCGTAAGGCCCCGTTGCCGTCGCCTGACGATCTCTGAGGCTGGACCGCGGCCAGCTCAGCTCATCAGGCGCGCTGGCGCTGGGCGCCGTGGCGTACGGCGTCACCGGCGCGATGCTGGTGTTCCAGCGCCGCAGACAACGGGCGATGGCGCTGGCTGCCTCCGGCTGTTCAGCAGCTGGCACTTCAGCAGTGCCCTGCGGTGGTCGGGCCTGGTCACCATGGCCGCGATCGTCTACTTGCTCGCCACGATGCTAACCGGCAAGCTCAGTCCCGCCCGGCTCAGTTTCGCCGCTGTGTTCTACCTCGTGTTCGCCATCGGATTGATCCCGCTGATCTCCCGACCCCGCTGTACTCCCGGGGAAGATCAAGGTGGCTGCTGCAGAGCCTTGGCCGGTCAGCGGGTAGTGACATGCGACGTCGTGTGGTCCGTCTCGCAGCTCGAGCGCCGGCTCCTCGCGAGCGCACAGCTCGGTGGCCAATGGACAGCGGGTGCGGAAGCGGCATCCACTGGGCGGGTCGATCGCCGAGGCGATCTCGCCCGACAGGCCGGCCTGCTGGGTCTTGTCCCGCCGGCTCGGATCGGGGATGGGCACGGACGCGATCAGACCCGCGGTGTAGGGATGCCGGGGTGCCGCGTAGACCTCGGCACTGGAGCCGAGCTCCACCAGCTTGCCCAGGTACATGACGCCGATGCGGTCCGACAGGTACCTGAGCAGGGACAGGTCGTGCGAGATCACGACGTAGGTGAGGGAGTAGGCCGCCTGCAACGAGCGCATCAGGTTGAGGATCTGCGCCTGGATCGAGACGTCCAGCGCGGAGACCGGCTCGTCGGCGACCACCACCTTCGGTCGCAGCACGAGAGCGCGGGCCATCGCGATCCGCTGTCGCTGGCCGCCGGAGAACTCGTGGGCGCGTCGGAGGGCCGCGGTCCGCGGCAGCCCCACGGCGTCGATCAGCTCCATCACCTTGGCTCGACGTTCGCTGCGGCTACCGATGTGCTGTGCGGCAAGTGGCTCGGCGATCAGGTCGGCGACGTTCATCCGCGGGTCGAGGGCGGCCGCGGAGTCCTGGAACATCAGCTGCAGGTTGCCGCTGCGGCTGCGTTGGCCCGCGGGGGTGAGGCGACTGATGTCGCGGCCGTCGAACGTGACCGCGCCACTGGTGGGCGTCTCGAGACCGACGAGCATCCGTCCGATCGTCGTCTTGCCCGAGCCGGACTCCCCGACGATGCCGAGCGTCTCGCCCTCGATGACGTCGAGGCTGACGTTCGAGACCGCGTGCAGCACTCGCCGCGGCTTGAACGCTGCCGGGTTCTTGATCCGGTACTGCTTCTCGACCGCGTTGAGTGTCACCAGCGTCCGGCCCGTACCACCGCGCGGACGAAGGTCCTCCGCGCTGAGCTCGGTATACAGGTGCTGGTCCTCCTCGCCGGCGATCTCAGTCGGTCGGGGATGGAAGCAGGAATGGGTGTGACCAGGCGCCACCTCCACCGGCTCGGGGTTCTCCGTCCGGCAGTCCTCGCTCGCGAAGCGGCACCGTGCCGCGAAGCGGCACATCGGCGGCAGGTCGATCAGATGCGGAGGCATGCCCGGGATCGAGGCCAGCGCATGGCGCGAATCCAGCTCCATGGTCGGCATCGACTCGAACAGCGCCTGCGTGTAGCGGTGGCGCGGAGCGGCGAACAGCTCGCCGGTCGGTGCCTCCTCGACGATGCGACCGCCATACATGACGGCCACCTTGTCGGCATGGCCGGCGATCACGCCCAGGTCGTGGGTGACCAGGATGATACCCATGCCCAGGCGAGCCTTCAGATCGTCCAGCAGTTCGAGGATCTGGGCCTGGATGGAGACGTCGAGTGCGGTGGTGGGTTCGTCCGCGATCAGTAGCCGCGGTTCGCACAGCAGCGCGATGGCGATCATGGCCCGTTGCCGCATGCCTCCCGACAGTTGGTGCGGGTAGTCCTTCAGGCGCTCCTTCGGCCGCGGCATCCGGACCAGCGAAAGCACCTCTTCGGCGCGACGGTTGGCTTCGGCAGCCGAGATGCCGGGGCGATGGATGCGGTACGCCTCGCGCAGTTGGCTGCCGATCGTCCGGGTGGGGTTCAGCGACGTCATCGGGTCCTGGAAGATGACGGCCATGTCGTTGCCGCGCAGCCGGCGCAGCTCGGCCGGGCTCATGGTCGTCAGTTCGTGGCCGTCGAACTCGATGGAGCCGCCGGTGATGGAGCCGCCGGGGGGCAGCAACTGGAGCACCGACATCCCGGTCATCGTCTTGCCCGACCCGGACTCGCCCACGATGCCCACGGTTTCGCCGGCTCGCACGGAGAAGGTCACACCGTCGACGGGTCGAACCACGCCGTTCGGTGTGCGGATCTCGACCTGCAGGTCGCGAATGCTGAGCACTGTCTCGCCGAACGGCGAGCGCGGCGCGGCGTCGGCGGCGGAAGTGGTGCTCATGCTTTCTCCTCGGATGCCGTGCTGCGGCCGGGTGTCATGACAGGGTCTGGGCCAGGATCGGAGCCAGGTTCGGGTTCGGCGCGGGGCAGGCTCGTCCGAAGCCCGCCGAAGGCCCGGAGTCTGGTCCACGCCCGTCGCCCACTCGGGTCGATGAGCGTCATCACCCAGTCACCGGCGAAGTTGGCGACCAGGATGGTGACCGTGATCGCGATACCGGGGAAGGTGGACAGCCACCAGGCCGTGGACAGGCTGGTAGCGCCGGCGGCGAGGTCGCTGCCCCAGTCCGGGTTCGGCAACTGGACGCCGAGGCCCAGGAAGCTCAGGGTGGTGGCGGTCAGGACGGCCCAGCCGACGGCGCTGCTCACCATCACCACGACCTCGGTGACCAGGTTGGGCAGCAGGTG
>JAWWOY010000680.1:0-3439 GCA_033851195.1 Kribbellaceae bacterium
TGTTCGGGCTCTCGATGGACTACGAGGTCTTCCTGCTCTCCCGGGTCCATGAGGCCTGGACAGCGACCAATGACAGCCATCGCGCCGTCGCCATCGGGATCGGTGCGACAGCTCGGGTGATCACGACCGCGGCGGCGATCATGATCGTCGTCTTCCTGAGCTTCGTCCTCGATGACGACCCGACCGTGAAGATGCTGGCTGTCGGCATGGCCGTCGCAGTCCTCATCGATGCCAGCATCGTGCGCATGGTGCTCGTCCCGTCGGTCATGACACTGCTCGGCGACCGAGCGTGGTGGCTCCCGCGGTCGATGGACCGCATCCTTCCGGACATCCAACTCGAGGGCAGCCCCGCACCACAGCCGCAGACGCGCGAGTCCACCACCGTCCCACCGGCCCCGTGATCGGGGCTTCGCCGCCGGTGGCGAGTGAGGTCGCTGCGAGCGCGGTGTCCGCCGCGTCGGTATCCGTGGTGGGCGCCTCGATCACGGTGAGGAAGTAGAGGTCAATCCACGACAAATGAGAGCCTCACGAACTCTGTCGGCAGCTCAACGTCCTCTGAATCTCTGAATGGCTGTGCCTTACCTCTCGTCGTCGATCATCCAGCCGGGACGATGCGGCCGAGGGACCGCACGCGGGTGGTAGAGGCGCCTGAGAGGAGTTCATCGTGACGATCGATGCGTCTGTTCGGACTCGGTCGATGGTTCGGCTTGGTCGGACCGGCTGCACTGGACCTCCCTCCACACCTGGATGGTGGCGAGGTTGGGCTCGGCCAGCACGTGGACCGGGTTGAACTGGCGAGGACGGCTGACCGCGTTCTCGTTCTGGCGGCGAGCTGAACCACGGCCGGATCTCGCCCGGTGGGCCCGGCGAGCAGGGTTGTTCTAGTTCCCGGTGGTCGTGCTCTCGGCGCACGTGGAGACCCGCTTCGTCGGCGATCTGATCGCCGACGACGCCGGTGGCATCGGCTATCTGCTCAAGGAGCGAGTCGGCGCAGTGGCGGACTTCGTCGAGAGCCTGCGGCGGGTGGCAGCGGGGGGAACCGTGCTCGACCCGGATGTCGTGACGGCGCTGGTTCGGCGACGCAAGAGCCCTCTGGAGGCGCTGACGGAGCGCGAGCGGGAAGTGCTCGAGCTGATCGCCCGCGGGGACGGCAACCGTGAGATCGCCGCCGCCCTGCACGTGACCGAGGCGGCAGTGCACAAGCACGTGCGGAACATCTTCCTCAAGCTGGGCCTCCTCGCGGACGACACCCGGCACCGTCGGGTCGTCGCCGCGCTGGCATACCTCAACCAGCAATGACCGGTGCTGCGGGAGTAGGTGCGTCTGGCCGGAGCAGCCCGGCGCTGCGAAGGTCGGACCACACGCCGGCCGGCACCTCGACGCGGGACAACGCTGCGTTGGTGTGCACCTGGTCGGCGTCGCGGCATCCCACTGCGACGCCGGCCACGGCCGGGTGCGCGAGCGGGAACTGCAGCGCCACCGCAGGCAAGGTCACGCCGTGGCTCTCGCACACATCGGCGAGTTGGTTGACCTTGGCCCGGAGTTCAGCAGTCGCCGGAGCGTAGTTGAAGGTGGCATCGGCAGCCGGCCGCGGCTGCGACAGCAGGCCGGAGTTGAAGACGCCGACAGCCACTACCTGTACGTCGTTCTCGACGCAGGCGGGCAGGACGTCGTCGAGCCCGTCCGGGTCGAGCACGGTGTAGCGGCCGGCCAGCATGATGACGTCGAGGTCGACCTGCCGGACGAAGCGCATGAGCATGTCGGTCTGGTTCATGCCGGACCCGATCGCCCCGATCACGCCCTGGTCCCGCAGCTCGACCAGTGTCGGGAAGGCGCCGGCGAGCGCCTCCTCGTAGTGGTCGTCGGGGTCGTGCACGAACACCACGTCGAGCCGGTCCGTCCCGATCCGCCGGAGCGAGTCCTCGATGCTCCGCAGCACACCGTCGCGGCTGAAGTCCCACCGTCGCCGACGGGTCGAAACCATGTCGAAGCCCTGGTCGTCGGGAGTCGGGGTGTCACCTTCGTAGATGATCCGGCCGACTTTGCTGGACAGCACGTAGGAATCGCGTGGCTTGCCTTGCAGAGCGGCGCCGAGCCGTTCTTCGGCAACCCCGAGACCGTAGTGCGGGGCGGTGTCGAAGTACCGCCAGCCCTCGTCCCAAGCTGCCTCGACGGCCGCAGTAGCGTCCTCGTCGGAGACCGGGCTGAACATGTTCCCCAGCGGAGCACCGCCGAGGCCGATCCTGGCCGAGGAGTCGAAGAGCTTCATGACCGGACCGCCGGGAGTCGCAGGTTCTGCATGCCACCGTCGACCGCGAGCGCCGTACCGGTGGTTGAGCCGGACAACGGGCTGGCCAGGTACGCGATCGCCTGGGCGACCTCCTCAGCGGTGACCAGTCGGCCCATCGGCTGGCGAGCCTCCAACGCGGCACGCTCCGCGGCCGGGTCGTTGGCGACGTCGAGCAGCCGGCCGACCCAGGGAGTGTCGGCGGTGCCGGGGTTCACGCAGTTCACCCGGATTCCTTCGCGGACGTGGTCGGCGGCCATCGCCATGGTCAAGGCGAGGACCGCGCCCTTGCTGGCGCTGTAGAGGGCCCGGTTCGGCAGCCCGGCCGTGGCCGCGATCGAGCAGGTGTTGACGATCGCCGCGGCCTCGGACTTACGCAGATAGGGCAGCACGGCCCGGGAGACCCGCGCGACCCCGACGACGTTGACGTCGAGGACCCGGTGCCACTCCTCGTCGTCGTTCCCGGCGACGGTGCCCTGTGCGCCGATCCCGGCGTTGTTCACCAGTACGTCGATGCCGCCGAGTTGCAAGGCGGCAGCGGACACCGCGTCGCAGACGGAACCGTCGTCACTCACGTCCGCGGCGATCCCGGTCAGCGGCGCGGGCACGTCCGGCTTCAGGTCGAACACGACGACCTGGGCACCCCGGGCCGCGAGCAGCGACGCTGCCGCGAGTCCGATACCCGATGCCCCTCCGGTCACCACGGCCCGCAGGCCGGTGAAGTCAGTCACGCGTGGTTCTCCTTACTGATCAGCCCGGTCCAGATCTTGCCAGTCGGGTAGCGGTAGTCGGCCAAGGTCTCGGCGTCCATCTCGGCGCTGAACCCGGGCCGGGTGGGTGCCTGGTAGTGGCCGTCGCGGATCACGACCGGGTCGAGGAAGTGCTCGTGCAGATGGTCGACGAACTCGATCACTCGGTTCTCCATCCTGCCGCTGACCGCGATCACGTCGAACATCGACAGGTGCTGGACCAGTTCGCACAGCCCGACCCCACCCGCATGCGGGCAGACCGGGACGCCGAACTTGGCGGCCAGCAGCAGGATCGCGATGTTCTCGTTCACCCCGGCCACCCGGGCCGAGTCGATCTGCAGGAAGGACAGCGACCCCGCCTGCAGCATCTGCTTGAACACCACCCGGTTCTGCACATGCTCGC